>CAVKNR010000069.1:0-6754 GCA_963657575.1 Sodaliphilus sp. | reverse complement strand
GGGATGGTAATATCGTTACGTTTGAACTGTTTCGATGTGAAACCGAGGAGATTCCCTCTATGAGTGCTGACTACCCGTCAATGACTACGGCCGAGATCCGCTCCAAGTTCCTCAACTTCTTTGAGGAGCGCGGTCTTAAGCTCTATCCTTCTTCGTCTCTTGTTCCTGACGATCCTTCGCTGCTGCTTGCCAACGCTGGCATGAACCAGTTTAAGGAGTACTACCAGGGCAAGAAGACCATGAAGGAGATCGGCGCGATCTCCTGCCAGAAGTGCGTCCGCACCAACGACATCGACTGCATCGGCGAGGACGGCCGTCACCTGTCCTTCTTTGAGATGCTCGGCGACTTCTCCTTTGGCGGCGTCTCCAAGCAGCAGGCCTGCGCTTGGGCCTTTGAGCTCATCACCAAGGAGTTCAAGCTGCCGCTCGACCGCCTGTACTTTACCGTCTTTACCGAGGACGACGAGACTCACGACGTGTGGCGCTCCCTGGGCGTTGCCGAGGATCACATCTCGCGTCTGGGCGAGGACGACAACTTCTGGGCCGCTGGCCCCACCGGTCCCTGCGGTCCGTGCTCCGAGATCTACTTTGACATGGGCGAGGAGGTCGGTTGCGGCAGCCCCGACTGCAAGCCCGGCTGCGACTGCGACCGCTTCCTTGAGTTCTGGAACCTCGTGTTTACCCAGTACGACCGCCAGGAGGACGGCTCCATGCCGGAGCTGCCGCACCGCAACCTCGATACGGGCATGGGTCTGGAGCGCATGGCCGCTATCATGCAGCACAAGACCGCCAATTACGACGGCGACTTGATGCAGCATCTCATCAAGCTGGGCGAGGAGATCAGCGGCAAGACCTATGACGCCGACGATTACTCCGGTGCCAGCCGCTCGCTGCGCATCATCGCCGACCACTCCCGTGCCGTCGACTTTATGATTTCGGATGGCATCCTCCCCGGTAACGAGGGTCGCGAGTACGTCCTTCGCCGCCTGCTCCGTCGTGCCGTGTTCCACGGTCGCCTGCTGGGCATCGAGGGCGCTTTCCTGACCAAGTTCATCGACGAGGTTAACGCTCAGATGGGCGAGGCCTATCCCGAGCTGCTCAAGAACGTCGCGCTCGTCAAGGGTATCGTTGCCTCCGAGGAGGAGCGCTTCTCCACGACGCTCGACAACGGTCGCGTCTACCTGGATGAGGCACTGGCAGCGCTTGCCGAGGGCGCTGTGCTTCCGGGCGATGTTGCCTTTAAGCTGCACGACACCTTTGGTTTCCCCATCGACCTAACCGTCGAGATCGCCGGCACCGCTGGCCACGACGTCGACATGGACGGCTTCACTGCCTGCATGGAGGACCAGAAGGCCCGCGCCCGCGCCAATGCCAAGGGCGACGCCTGGGGCAGCTTCAACGACGTGTGGGTTGAGCTTTCCGACAAGGTCGCTGCGACCGAGTTCGACGGCTATGACAACGATGTGATCGAGGGCGCCAAGGTTGTCGCCATCGTGCGCAACGGCGAGTCCGTCGAGTCCGCTGCCGCCGGCGAGGATGTCGAGGTTGTGCTCGACTGCACCCCGTTCTATGCCGAGATGGGTGGTCAGCAGGGCGATGCCGGCAAGCTTTCCGCCGAGGGCGTTGTTCTGACCGTTGCCGACACCAAGAACCACAACGGCCTGTATGCTCACGTCGCCCACGTTGCCGAGGGCACGCTGGCCGTCGGTGCTACCGTGACCGCCGCGCTCGACGCCGAGCGCCGTGGCTTCCTGCGCCGCAACCACACCGCCACGCACCTGCTCGACGCCGCCCTTAAGCAGGTCCTGGGCGAGCACGTCTCCCAGGCCGGCTCGCTGGTGACGCCCGAGCACCTGCGCTTTGACTTTACGCACTTCGAGGCCCTGTCCTCCGAGCAGCTCAAGGCTGTCGAGGACCTGGTCAACCAGCAGATCTTCGCTTCCAAGCCGGTCGTGACCCGTGTCATGGGCATCGACGAGGCTAAGGCCGCCGGCGCTGTCGCCCTGTTTGGCGAGAAGTATGGCGACGTCGTCCGCGTTGTCTCCGTGGGCGCCGAGGACCAGCCGTTCTCCCGCGAACTCTGCGGTGGCACACACGCTGCCAACACCGCCGAGATCGGCCTGTTCAAGATCATTTCCGAGTCCTCCACGGGCTCCAATGTCCGCCGTATCGAGGCCGTGACATCTAAGGGTGCCCTCGACTATATGGCCGACCGCCTGGCACTCGTTGACGCCGCTGCTACTGCGCTCAAGTGCCGCGTGGATGAGGTTCCCGCTCGCGTGGAGAACCTGCAGGCCGAGCTGCGCGAGACGTTCAATAAGCTCAAGAAGGCTCTGACCGGTGGCTCCTCCGACGCCATCTCCAGCGCCATCGAGGGCGCCGTCGAGCTCGACGGCTATAAGCTCGTTGTCGCTGAGCTCCAGGGCCTTGAGGCTGCCGACCTGCGCAACGTATGGGATACCGTGCATCAGAAGGTCGCCGGCCCTGTCGCTTGTGTCGTCGCCAGCGTGACTGAGAAGGGCACTCCGGCCCTGCTCGCTGCCGGCTCCGATGACGCCGTCAAGGCCGGTTTCCACGCCGGTAACGTGATCAAGCAGATCGCGGGTCTGGTCGACGGTCGCGGTGGCGGTCGTCCCAACATGGCCCAGGCCGGTGGCAAGAATGCTGCCGGCATCGCCGATGCCCTCGCGGCCGCTAAGACCGCGCTCGACGCCTAAGAATCTAAGAAGTCGCTGTGGTTGCGCTCGCGCTGGACATAGGGGAGACCAGGATCGGCATTGCCGTCTCGAGCCGTGATGGCAAGATGGCGATGCCTGTCAAGGTGCTTCCGGCTGCCGAGGTCACCGGTATGGCCAAGACGTTCCGCTACCTGGTTGAGGACTATGAGCCCGACATCCTGGTAAGCGGACGTCCCCTGACCATGGCCGGTGAGCCCGGCCCTCAGGCCGAGCGCGTTGCCGCTGTGGCGCAAAAGATTGCCGACGAGCTCGATCTTCCGTTGGAGTTTGAGGACGAGCGCCTGTCCTCGCAAGAGGCCAAGCGTATCCTGCGCGAGCAGGGACTCAACGAAAAGCAGATGAGGGGCAAGATCGACATGATTGCCGCCAGCCTGTTTTTGCAGACGTGGCTCGATCGTAAAAACGAGGAGGTTTCGCATGCCTAGTGCTTCCGATCCGCGCCAGCCGAATCGTACACAGCAGCCGGCGTCGCGCCCTGCCCAGCCTGGCCAGCGTCCGGCACAGCCGACGCAGCGCGCAGCTCAGCCTGCCGCGCGCCCGGCGCAGTCCTTCTCTCGTTCGGCCCAACCTGTTCAACGGACTGGTCAGCAGCCTTCTGCTCGTTCGGTTCAGCATTCGGCTTCTCACGCGGCTCAGCAGCCCACTGCTCGTACGGCCCAGCCTGCAGGCGGCACCCGCTTTAAGCAGCAGGCACCTACCCAGCGAACGCAGGCCCCCCAATCGCATTCGCATCACGCTCGTGGTTCGCATGGCGTTGCTCCGGCGACCCGCTCGAGCTACAACACGCATGCTCGTCGCGGTGCTCAAAAGAAAAGCTCCCCGGTGCCTATGATTATCGGTGGCGCTGTTGCCGTGCTTGCGCTTGTCACGATCGTTTTCTTTGTCGTGCCAGCCGTCAAGGGCTTCTTTGGCGGTGAGGGTGCGAAAGTCGTTGCAGGCCAGCAGGTTACTATCACGATTCCCGATGGTGCCTCGGGTGACAGCATCGCTTCGATTCTCTCCGAGAACCATATCGTAGAAAATCCCAAGGATTACTATGCAGCGGTGAAAAAGCTCAACGCCGATATGTCGCTCAAGCCTGGTGATTATTCGTTCACCACACTCATGGATGCGACCAAGGTTGTTCAGCAGCTCATGGAAGGCCCCAACGCGGGCTCCAATACGCTGACTATCCCTGAGGGCCTGACGGTCGATCAAGTCGCCGACCGTGTGGCCCAGGCCTACGACAGCATCTCTAAGGAAGACTTCCTCAACCAGGCCAAGGCCTCCAACTACGTGGACGACTATAGCTTCCTTAAAGGCACCGCCAACGACTCGCTCGAGGGTTTCTTGTTCCCCAAGACCTATTCGTTGGGTGATTCGCCGACGGCCGATGACGTGATTCGCGCCATGCTCGATCAGTTTAAGACCGAGTACAAGTCGCTTGACTTTGCGAGCTGCGAAGCCAAGATCAAGGAACGCTACGGTGTGGAGATGTCCGACTACGACATCGTCAACTTGGCCTCTATCGTTGAGCGCGAGGGTCTCAACGCCGACCAACGTGCGCACGTGGCCTCGGTCTTCTACAACCGTCTTGCCGGCAAGCTCGACGGTTTGCGCTATCTCAACAGCGATGCGACCATGATGTATGTCACCGGTGGCGAGGTTACCGCCGACGACCTGCAGAGCGATAGTCCGTATAACACCTATAAGCACGAGGGCCTGCCACCCACGCCCATCTGCTCTCCGTCGCTCGAGGCGCTCAAGGCCACGCTTGAGCCGACCGACTCCGATGATCTGTATTTCTACATTACGCAGGACGAGGAGTACTTCTCGCAAACCTACGAAGAGCATCAACAGTCTTGGAATTAGCATGAGGATTTTTAGCCCCAAACGTTACGTTTCCTCGGTCGATCGCATCGACCTTGATACCCTGTGGGCCGACGGCAAACGCGCCATTCTGCTCGATCGCGATAACACCCTGGTGCCGCGCGACACCGAGCAGGTTCCCGCCGCGGTTTCCGCTTGGCTCGATGCCGCCCGCGCCAAAGGCTTTAAGCTGTGCATGGTGTCCAACAACTGGCATCGCGACCAGGTCATGAGCTCTGCACGCGAGCTGGGACTCGAGGCCATCAGCCACGCCATGAAGCCGGCGCCGTTTGCCCTCAAGGCGGGTCTTAAGCGCCTCGGCGCCACGGTCGACGAGGCGGTGCTGATCGGTGATCAGCTCTACACGGACGTGTGGAGCGGCAACTTCGCCGGCGTCGATACCATCCTGGTAAAGCCGCAGGCGACGCAGGACCTGTGGTATACGCAGATCTTCCGTATCTTTGAGCGCCGGGCCCTGCGCGACCTTCCCTGCGAGGAATAGGTCTCGTCATGTCCCAGCACATCAAACACGGCTGCGACCATATCTTCTTTATTGGCTTTTTGGGCGCGGGCAAGTCGACGCTTGCGCGCAACGTGGGCACCATGTTCAAGCGGCGTTTTATCGATACCGACCGTCTGGTCGTGCGCCGTTGCGGCAAGTCGGTAACCGAGATTTTTGAGACCGAGGGCGAGGATCGTTTTCGCGAGCTCGAGACCTCGGCGCTCCGTTCGCTCCAAAGCGAGCGCAGCCTGTTGGTTTCGTGCGGGGGCGGTATCGTCGAAACGCCGGTGAATATTGAGCTGATGCACGAAATGGGTACGTGCGTGTACCTCGAGGGCGACTTCGAGGATTCGATTCGACAGATTCGTCGGTCCGACACGCGCCCCGATTTCCGTTCGCCCGAGCATGCCGCGCGCCTGTTTGAGCATCGCCGTCCGCTGTATCGCCAGGCCGCCGACCTTACCCTTGATATTCGCAACAAGTCCTTCGAGGACGTTTCCTACCTTTGTGCCGAGATGCTTTTGGAGCGTGGGCTGCTATGATTCGCCGTCAACTGATCAATTTCCAAAACCGCAGCGTCGATGTCCGTGTCGGATTGGGCGCGTTTGATGAGCTGTCGCGCATGTTTGCCTCGGCCGTTGGCAAGCCTAAGCGCGCGATGGTGGTTTGGAACGACGCCACATCCGAGCGTTTTGGTGAGGTTGTCGAGCATGCGCTGGTCGACGCCGGTTTTGCCGTGTCGCTGCTCGTCCTTGAGCTTTCGCCTGCTGGTGCCACGCTGGCCGATGCCGATGCGATCTTTGGCGCCCTGTCTGCCAACGGCATTACCTGCGACGATCTGGTTGTCGCCGTTGGTGATGCCGCAACCTGCTCGGTTGTTAGCTGGTGCGCCAACCAGTGGTGTGGCCGAACCGAGTGCGCGCTGCTGCCGACGACCTTCGATGCCATGCTCACGGTCGCGACGACCATGAATCCGCTCGTCGCCTCGTCGGCCAATGCGCTTCCCGCCATCGCGTTCCGTCCCGAACCGGGCTTGGTCGTGTGTGACCTCGACCTTGTTCGCGAGGCGGACCCCGAGGACCTCAAGCTCGGCTATGTGGTACTTGTTGGCACCATGCTTTCGAGCAGCAAGTCCCGCTGGAATCAGTTTACTGAGACCGTCCCCGAGATTCTCGCGGGCGAGGAGGTCGCGCTCGTCAATGCCGTTCAATGGTCTCAGACTGCCCGTAAGGACGTACTGATGGCCACGAACCCGAGCGCCCGCCATGCGCTCGATTTTGGCAAGACGGGGGAGCGCACCCTGCGCGCCTGCTTGGACGATGCCGCTTCGCAGGTCCCTGCCTACCAGCTGTTGTCCGAGGGCATGCGCTTTGAGGCGCGCCTTGCCCACGACGCCTGCGACTTCGATATCGATTACGTCTTTGAGGTCGATGACTGCTTGGAGGACTTTGGTATCGAGGAGCTTTCCTTCGATCTGGAGCCTGCCGCATATATCGAGGAGTTCCGCAAGCAGCAGTTCGCCCGCTCGAACCGCAGCATGCTGCCGCTGCCCGCGGCGCTCGGCGCCATTCGTCTAACGAGCGTTGAGGACGAGGTTCTTGAGCGCCATGTTCACGCCTACTTGGCTTCTCGCAAAGAACTTCTCTAAGTTTTATTGACATCCATC
>CAVKNR010000068.1:0-6909 GCA_963657575.1 Sodaliphilus sp. | reverse complement strand
TTTATGTAGATGACCATGCAGAGAAGGGACAACCAAGGAGGCAGGTTACTGATGCAGATTTCCACACGCCCACGACTACCCGACGGGGACTGTGTTTTCATCTCTGGTGGTTGGATTGTAGCACGTGCGAATGCGCCCGGCATCGCTGCTGACATGGCGCTACTGGGATTCGCGCCTCGATGCATCCTTGTGCACATTGCCTTCTCGGTTTCGAAACTTTAGAAATAATCGAGTTTCGAAACCGAGAAGGAGCTGACGATGGCTTGGGTAGACCGCAATACGTACCGACTCCACCGTGTTGGAGAGGCTAGCCGAGTACATGATGGACAACTCCGGCAACCTCAACTCGCCCAACAACATCGCCAGCGTGTTCGATGACAGCAGGGTTCCCGCAAACCACGTCACCGTCGGGCACTATATCTCCTATCTCCGCGACGCCTTCGTCTTCTATGAGGTGAAGCGCTACGACATCAAGGGAAAGAAGTACATCACTAACCGAAGAGGACTCCTCACCGAATTCCCTTGAGATCGGTCGGCATTATCGAGCGTGGGCGTTATCGTAGGTATCTTTGATTTCTTCCGGCAAATTGTCGGGAATCAGCGCCTTCACCCTATCCTCGTTGCCATCTTGGATCGCCTGCTCGTAGTACCAGCATTTGAACTTCAACATATCCAGCGCACGGTTCATGTTTGCGATCTCCGACTCCATGTGGGCCCTTCGCTCCTCGAACATGGCCTTGCGCTTGGGATATGTCGATGGGCCCTCCGCGCACCATTCCATGAACAGTCGGATGTCCTTAATCTCCATTCCAGCCTTCTTCAGGCATTCGATGACCCGAAGCGCCTCGAGTTCCGTATCGCCGAATCGGCGAATGCCCGACGCCCGCTCCAATCCTGGGAACAGCCCCTGCTTGTCGTAATACCGCAGCGTGGAAACGGGCAGATCGAACATCTCCGCCACCTGTCCGATTGTGTACATGGTCCCTCCGGACAAATCTCGAATTTACTCCTTGACCTAAAGTTAGGTTTAGGTATTACCTTTATTTTCGTCAATATAAATTGGGAGCGCAAGGGGTGTTCAGTAATCGCCGGTCACCCCGCCCTTGAGCAGGCGCGACGAATGGGCATGGGAGTCTAGACGCGGCTTAGCTGCGCGGAAGCAGTTTTGTACTCAAAATCATCGACTGGAGGAATCAAACATGACGATTAAACAGACAGCGGGCAGAGATGCCCTGGGGGACTTTGCCCCCAAATTCGCACAGCTCAACGACGATGTGCTGTTCGGCGAGGTGTGGAGCCGAGAAGACGGGCTTTCCCTTCGAGACCGCAGCGTGGTGACGGTTGTGGCCCTGATGGCGCAGGGGCTGACGGACTCTTCGTTTAAATATCATCTGATGTCCGCAAAGAACAACGGGGTGACCAGGGCGGAGATAGCGGAAATCCTTACGCACGCGGCGTTTTATGCGGGATGGCCCAAGGCGTGGGCGGCCTTTCGCATGGCGAAGGAGGTCTGGGCGGACGAGGACGACGGCGCCGACGCAAAGGCCCGACACCAAAACGAGATGGCCTTTCCCATCGGTGCCCCCAACGACGCATTTGCGAAGTACTTTATTGGGCAAAGCTACCTCGCGCCCCTTTCCACCGAGCAGGTCGGCGTCTACAACGTGACGTTCGAGCCCGGCTGCCGCAACAACTGGCACATCCATCACGCCAAAAGCGGTGGCGGACAGATCCTCGTCTGCGTGGCTGGCCGAGGGCTTTACCAGGAATGGGGCAAACCGGCACAGGAGCTGCGCCCTGGCGACGTGGTAAATATTCCCGCGGGCGTAAAGCACTGGCACGGTGCGGCGCCCGACAGCTGGTTCTCCCATCTCGCGGTGGAAGTTCCGGGCGAGGAGGCCTGCAACGAGTGGTTGGAGCCCGTGGTCGACGAGCAATACCTTAAAGCGACCGACAAGGAGGCTTAGGCATGGAGCAGTTGAAACTGACGCAGGAATGGGACAAGGTGTTCCCCAAAAGTGACAAGGTTGAGCACAGCAAGGCGACTTTTCACAACCGATACGGCATCACGCTGGCGGCCGACGTCTACGTGCCAAAGAACGTGGAGGGCAAGCTGCCTGCCATCGCCGTCAGCGGTCCGTTTGGCGCGGTGAAGGAGCAAACGTCCGGCCTTTATGCGCAGAAAATGGCGGAGCTGGGCTTTTTCGCGATTGCCTTCGACCCGTCCTATACCGGCGAGAGCGGTGGTGCGCCCCGCTATGTGGCATCGCCGGACATCAACACCGAGGATTTCTGCGCAGCGGTGGATTTCCTCTCTGTGCAGAATAGCGTTGACCCGGAGCGCATCGGTATCATCGGCATCTGCGGTTGGGGCGGCATGGCAATCAATGCCGCAGCCATCGACACCCGTATCAAAGCTACCGCGGCTATGACCATGTACGATATGACCCGCGTGACCGCAAACGGCTACTTTGACGCCGAGGATTCCGAGCAGGCGCGCTTCGAAAAGCGGAAAGCGCTGAACGCGCAGCGCACCGAGGACTATAAAAATGACAGCTACGCGCTGGCGGGCGGCGTGGTCGATCAGCTGCCCGATGACGCGCCGCAGTTTGTGGCGGACTATTACGCCTACTACAAGACTCCGCGAGGCTACCATCCCCGCAGCCTGGGCTCCAATGGCGGTTGGAATGTGACGTCTTCGCTGTCGTTTTTGAATATGCCGATCTTGCAGTACGCCGGCGAGATCCGCCCCGCCGTGCTGCTGGTGCATGGCGAGAAGGCGCACTCCCGCTATTTCAGCGAAACCGCGTACAGCAAGCTGACGGGGGACAACAAGGAATTGCTCATTATCCCCGGTGCCAGTCACACCGACCTCTACGATCAGATGGACGTCATTCCGTTTGGAAAGCTGAAAGCGTTCTTTGAGGAGTATTTGAAATAAGACGCACCTTGCTTTTTACTTATTAACGGTCATGCATTTAGCGAGGACGGTTTGCGGCAAGACGCCTCGCCGCGCTACTAGTCGTCGGCCCGCGCCGCCGAGAGCAAGGCACCCAAATCGGCCCGAATCGCCTCCGCCTTGTTTCCGAGCTGCAACGGGGCCGAGTCGCCCGAGATGTTTACGCTCAGCAGGTGCGCATCCGGCAGCTTTGCGGTCATGCTCCAGAACGGGAGCGTGATGATGCCGGGGGCCATCTCGCCCACGCCGAGCTCCAGCAACAGCACGCGGCCAGCTCCGCGCTCGCGCATGAAACGCTCGTATCGTTCGAGACTCTCGCGCCATACCGTGCCCAGCAAAAACGTGTCGTCTCGCACCCACGGCACAAGCTGCCAGCCGCAGTGCGGGCATCGGGGGACATCATCGCTGCGGATCTCGATGCCCGCACTGCCCACGTGGTTGTAATGAATGGCGTGAAGGCGGCCGTTGGAAAGAAACTCATTTCCGTGGGGAAGAATCTTCTCAGTGAGTAAAGCTCATCGGAGCGGGGATAGAGCTTTGTCTGCGAGGTACGAAATGCTGACTAGCGGTTGCGACGCCTTGTTGCGGAAATGCCAACTGCCACAACTACACCACCGGCAACACTCAGGGCGACTGCCATCGCACCGTTGTCGCCTGTCGCGGGTAGGGTGGTCCCGGCTGGTTTAACCGCCGCTACTGCCTTGGTGGAAACGGGATTTGCCGCGGGCTTTTCTGCCTTGGGCTGCGGTGTGGGCTCGGGCTTGGTTTCCGGTTCGGGTTTAACCTCTGGGTTCGGCTTAACGTCAGGGCTGGGCTCGGGATCGGTCACGTCGGTTGCAATCAAGTGCACGTCGCTGTCGAAGACGTAGCGGATGTAGTAATCGTGCCGCGTTTCGCGCATAATCCCCTGCCCGCTGTCGAAGTCACGGTCAACGTGTGTGCCAAGGTAGGTTGAGCTGTTGAGGTCCAGCCTGTAAGGGATTTGGTCGTCGGCGTAACTGCCTGTAAAGACCACGGTTGCTCTAACGTGATTGTCAATCATGGTCAGGGCAATAGAGACGCTGGCCTCTTTGGGGTTCTCGGTTTTTATAAGGCTTTCGGTATCGGTGTCGATCTTGAAGAGATGGACGGTGTCGTTAAGCCCGTAGATGAAGTCCTCGGGTTTGTCGAGGAAATCGTATACAAACGCCTCATTCTGGACCAACATGAAGGCAGGAGGGAGCTCCAGGTCATAGTTATGGTCGACAACGGCGGTAGCTGTGAAGCTGCCTTCCGCGTTGGCTTCGTTGCAGGTAATGGGTGCTGCGACATCGGGTTCGGGTATTTCGGTCGCCAGTGCTGCGCAGGGTAGCAAAAGCTGCCCTGCCATAAGAATGCTTACTCCGAAGGCGACGACTCTGGCGCCTGCATGAAGCTTGACGTTGCGGATAGACAGGTCAGTGCGTTTGTTATGGGTTTGCGGTGCAACATGCTGTCCATACATAAGGCGCTCCTTGTTCGTAGGCCGGTTTCCGTGGATCTATATTGCGCCTGCCCGATTCGGCCAGGCTCATACACGCGAACGCTCACGCGAGCAGGAGAAAGCTCTAGTTAATTTTCCCACAGTCGACACTTTGCGGCCAACGATTTACTGTTCAATTCTCGGAGAGAGAATCAAGACAGTTAACGAGTTATCAGGCAATGAGATTGCGTCTAGAGAACACGAACGAGAGATGTCTTCTGCGGACGACTGAATAGCTCCGTCTGTTCTGGTTACAACGAAATGTGTGCCGCGCGCCTGCGGCATGAAGGAGGGAGATTACTATGAATATCGTTGTATTGAGTGGTAGCCCGCGCAAGGGCGCCAATACCGACACCATGGCCGAGGCGTTTGCCGAGACCGCGCGCGAGACCGGCCATACAGTCGAGGTCATCCGCGTTGCCAGCAAGAAGATCGCTGGTTGTCTGGGATGCCAGTACTGCTTTACCCATGAGGGCACCTGTGTGCAGAAGGATGACATGGTCGACGTGATCGAGTCGCTGAAAGGCGCCGATATGGTTGTCTTCGCTTCGCCCATCTACTGGTTTGATATCACTGCGCAGGAGAAGGCCGCCATCGACCGCCTGTACGCCTTCGGTGCTACGGGCTTCCCGTTCACCAAGACGGCCCTTTTACTCGATAGTCACAGCGAGGGCGTCTATGATGCGGCGATCGCTATGTACAAGTCAACCTGCGCGTACTGCAAGTGGGAGGACCAGGGCATTATCACCATTAGCGGTATGACCGAGCGCGACAGCATGGCCTCTTCGCCCAAGTTGGAAGAGGTGCGAGAGCTCGCTCGCAAGCTCTCTTAAGGCAAGAAGAGCGCATGGCAATCGGTGTTGGTGGAAAATGCTTGCTATCCTTACCAAGAGAAATGCTGATTGCCATGCGTTGATGCTTCCGCGGACAATTCCGGCGTGCTAAAACGCCTTCTCGTTCAAGAATTCCCTGAACGCGGGAATGTCAAAGCCAACGAGACCACGCCCGCGCTCTCCAATGACGCCGTCCTCCAGGAGGCGGCGTTTGTATTGGCTTGCGTAGTTGCTGGCGACGCCCATGCGTTTGGCTATCTCCGAGACCCTGCTGGGGCCAGAATCGGGCAGCATCGCGAGCAAAAACTCAATGTCTTTATCGGAAAGCTCCCGATAGGTCGTTTCGAGAATGCGATCGCGCAGTTCCATGCGGGCAAGCAGAGAACCCTGTTGGACATCAGATGCGCTGATTTTGGGCGAGCTCTCCGAAACATCCCAAGTGCGATATCCGACGAGCTGCATCATGTAGGGGAATCCGTCGACGGCCTTCACAGCATCCTCGAGCGCTTCTGCTGTGATTGAGCGGCCTCCGGCCTCAACGGTTTTGCGGAATGCGTTTGCAATTTCAACGTCAGTGATTCGTCCCAACTGATGATATTGGGAACGCCTGAGGAACGAGACGGAATCGTTGCGCAGCAACGCCGATACTTTGTAGGGCAGTCCTGCCATGAGTAGGGCAACTTTTTTACCTTCGCGTACAAAGTGCTGGTAAACAGAGGCAAATTGAAGCATTTCTTCGAGATCGACGGTGACTTCATCGATGGTGATGAGAAGTCCGATGTCATGTATTTCGAGTTGCTTAAAGATGCCATTCATGCGCGTGCGCCAGTTGCCCTGAGCCTCTTGAGCATATGTCCAATCGATGCCCACTGGGCCAATTTGAACACCGTTTATGCGCGCGTGAGGCTGTGAGAGGTAGCTATCTGCGGCTTCTTTGGTTCGCTCGATAATATCTTCGAGCATGCCTGGCATGGCGGAGACATTTGCTGCGATCCAGCCGTGTTCAAGCGCCGTTTCTGAAAGGAGCGAGAGAAGCGCCGTCTTGCCCGTTCCCCTTGCGCCAGTAAAAATGGTTGACAGGTTGGGATCTCCCGGGCCGTTGATAAAGCCACGGTTGATGTCACGCAGGATATGCTCGCGACCCGCTAGAAAGGGAGGGACGCTTCCGAACGTCGGGGTAAAGGGGTTCTTGCTGTACTCCATGGTAGCTCCTTTGCAAGTTTTGCTAATTTTTGCAAGTTTTGCTAACTTTTGCAAGTTTTGCTAACGACTGACCAAAGGGCATCGAAGCAGTGGCGCTGACATTTTTTACGCAGAAAAATAAGCAGAAATCAATTTATCTGCGTTAAAAAATAGTTGAGAAGAAAAACGACGAGTCCCGGGCGCAATGCCGTTGCGTTCCGGGCCTCGTCGCTTTGCGAAGTATCTAACGATCTCGTTGCCGTCGTCCTAGTCAAACAGGCTCGGCATGTCGTTTTCTTTCATGAGGGCACCGGCTGAGGGGAGGCTCTGCGCGGTGAACTTTTCGGCTGAGACGCCGGTGCCAAGGATCTCCTCGGTTGTGCCGACGGTGGTGACCGAGCGGCCCTTCTTGGCCGTAAAGGCCTGGACGCCCT
>CAVKNR010000067.1:0-6947 GCA_963657575.1 Sodaliphilus sp. | reverse complement strand
CAGCCGGCCTTCTCAATCCAAACGCGATACTCCGGAAAGTACGGGGCGATAACAATAACCTCGTCGCCCGGGTTCGTAACGGCGTTGAGCGTGCAGGTGAGCGAAGCCGCGGCACCCACCGTCATAAATACGTCTTTGCCCTCATAGCTCGTGCCAAAGCGGCGGTTGAGCGATTCGGCCACAGCGGCACGACATTGCGGCAGGCCCGGTGCGGGCGTGTAGCCGTGCAGCTGGTCGCTCGGCAGCTCCAGGGCCTTCTTAATCGACTCAGCCACAGCAGCGGGCGCCGGAACGCTCGGATTGCCCAGCGAAAAATCGAATACGTTTTCCGCACCGATCTGCGCCTTGCGCTCAAGGCCATAGCTAAAAATCTCACGGATGATGGAGCTTTCCGCGCCGCGAGCATACATAGTTTCGTTGATCATCTGTTCCCCTTTCGCATAGGCGCTATTGTACGCTTTAGCCGAGCAAAGTGCCGCAGCAATGTTAATTGGGGACAGACTTAAATGCGTGAAAACGCTCATTTAAGTCTGTCCCCAATCAACAGACGGCCCCATATCGCTCAAAAGAAAAAACCTCCATAAGTTTCCCCGCGGAGGCTTTTGTTACAAGGACTATTTGTCGGCGTCGGTGTCGGCACCGGCATTGACGGCATGGTCATCGTCAGCACCATCGGATGCGGCTTCGGCATCCTCCTGCATGGCCGCCTGCGCAAAGGCCGCGGCATCAGCCGCCAGCTCCTCCTCGCTCATACGAGGCGCGCGCTTCTTGGTCGGCATGCCGGCCGCCTTGGCATTGCGCTCCTCCTTGGCCGCCAGGATATCACCCTCGCGCTCAAGGTAGGCATCCCACTCGTTGTCGAGCAGGGCGTTCACGGCGTCGCCTTCGACGGTCTCGCGCTCAAGCAGCACCTTCGCCATCAGATCGAGCTGATCGCGACGGGCGTCCAGGATCTCGACCGCACGACGATGGGCCTCACGCATAATGCGCTGAACCTCGATATCGATGCGGCGCGCCGTCTCCTCGGAGTAATCCTGGTGATCGGCGTAATCGCGACCAAGGAACACCTGATGTTGCGCCTCGCCAAACACTTGCGTGCCCAGCTCCTCGCTCATGCCCAAGCGCGTGACCATCTCGCGCGCCATCTTGGTTGCGCGCTCCAGATCGTTGCTCGCGCCCGACGTAATGTCATCGCACATGAGCTCCTCGGCAACGCGACCGCCCAAGAACACGGCGAGCTCGTCGAGCATCTCGTTCTTGGTCTTGAGGAAGTGGTCCTCCTGCGGAAGCTGCAGCGTGTAGCCCAGAGCCTGACCGCGGCTGACGATCGAGATCTTGTGGACCGGATCGGAGTGCTCCAGGATGTGGCCCACCAAAGCGTGACCGCTCTCGTGGTAGGCAATCGTGGTGCGCTCGGCCTCGGTCATCACGCGACCCTTGCGCTGCGGTCCGGCAATCACACGCTCCATCGATTCCTCGACCTCGTCCATCGAGATCACGGAACGATGGCGGCGGGCAGCCAGCAGCGCAGACTCGTTGAGCAGGTTCGCCAAATCGGCGCCAGTAAAGCCAACGGTCATCTGGGCGAGTTTCTCAAACTTAACGTCCTCGTCCATCGGCTTGTTCTCGGCATGCACGCGCAAGATCTGCTCGCGGCCCTTCACATCCGGACGGTCGACCGTAACCTGACGGTCAAAACGACCGGGACGCAGCAACGCCGGATCCAGGATGTCGGGACGGTTGGTCGCAGCGATCAGGATGACTGACTCGCTCTCCTCAAAACCGTCCATCTCGACCAGCAGCTGGTTGAGCGTCTGCTCGCGCTCGTCGTGACCGCCGCCCAAGCCAGCTCCGCGCTGACGTCCCACGGCATCGATCTCATCGATGAAGATGATCGACGGGGCCTGGGACTTGGCCTCCTTAAAGAGGTCACGCACACGGCTGGCGCCGACACCTACGAACATCTCGACAAAGTCGGAACCCGAGATGCTAAAGAACGGCACGCCCGCCTCGCCGGCAACGGCCTTGGCCAGCAGCGTTTTACCGGTGCCCGGAGGGCCAACCAGCAACACGCCACGCGGGATCTTGGCGCCCAGCTTGCGATAGCGATCCGGATCGCTCAAAAAGTCACGGATCTCCTCGAGCTCCTCGACTGCCTCGTCCACTCCGGCAACGTCTTCAAACTTGACCTTGGGGCGTGTGGCCTCGTTGGTCTTGGCGTTGGTCTTGCCAAACTGCATGTTCCTGTTGTTGGCACCCATCATCTGGCGCATAAAGTAGAACATGATGGCGATAAGGGCGATCGTCGGAAGCACACTCATCGCCAAGTCGCCCCAAAAATCGGGATCGTTGGTGTTGACGATGTATTTGGTATCGGGGTGCTCCGCCATGAGCTCGGCAAGCGAATCGGAGCCGACATAGGTCGAGGAGAAGCTCTTGAGCTCGCTCGTATCGCCCTTGTCCTTCTTCGTCTTCCAGTAATGACCCGTCACGCTTCCGTCTTGAACCGTATAGGTCAGATCTTCGACGCGATCCTGCTTGATGGCGCTGACCATCTCGCTCGTCGCGAGCTTAACGGTATTGCTGGAGCTGGCAAAGCCGGAGCCCATGTTAAAGAAGGCGTAGCCCAGAAGCGCGCAAGCCAAAATAAAATACAGCCAGCCCGTACGCGTGGGCTTCTTGCCTCCGGGCATCCCCGGGATCTTTGGGTCCCGGGGAGTCTGGGAATTGTTGTCGTTACGATCGTCGGGCATCTTACGAATAAACCTCCGGTTTCAAAATGCCCAGATACGGAAGGTTGCGATAGCGCTCGGCATAGTCGAGGCCGTAGCCCACCACAAAGGCATCGGGGCAATGGGTTCCAACATACTTGGGCGTGATGGCCGAGACGCGGTCCTCAACGTCCTTCCACAGGAAGGCGGCGACCTCCAGAGAAGCGGGCTTGCGGCTCTCGAGGTTCTTCATCAGATACTTGAGCGTCAGGCCCGAGTCCAGAATGTCCTCGACGATCAGCACGTCGCGACCGCGGATGTCGATATCCAGGTCCTTAATGATACGCACGATACCCGAGGACTTCACACCGTCGCCGTAGCTCGAAACAGCCATGAAATCGATGTTGGTCGGCAGCTCGATCTTACGCATCAGGTCGCCCATAAAGACCACGGCGCCGCGCAGGACCGCAATCAGCACCAGATCCTTACCCGCGTAGTCGCGCGTAATCTCCTCGCCCAGGCGAGAGACGATACCGTCGATATCCTCCTGCGTGAACAGAACCTTCTCGATATCCGGATGTTGAGAAGCCATGACAACCCTTTCTTGTGCTTATCGCCCACACACCGCCGTATGGACGCGAACTACACATTCTAGCAGCGCACGGGGTAAATTTACCAGCCCGTGCGCCATCAGCGCGGGAATACCGTCAACGTCGCACAGAATAGCAGGCGTGGGACGCTATTCCGCATCGACCACGCGGAGCAGATATGCCACGCGCGTTGCGGCCGTGCACTTAAAACGCTCGTCCGCGCGAACTCCGGCGACCCACACCACGGCACCCCCCGGCGCCGTCCTCACCATGGGCACGCCGGCGCGCTCGGAAACGGGAATGCGAGCCTCACCTAGCAAATCGGATACTTTCTTGCTTCGGCCACTCATCCCTAACGGGCACATCACGTCTCCCGGCGCGGGACCGTCCACCCACAGGCGCGCCAATCGCGCCTCGGCAGGGATCTCGCCACGCGAGCCCGCCAGGATCCGCTCACTATCGCTGTCGGCAAAACCCAGGGCAGCCGCGTCTACCAAAGCTGTCACTTCCCCGGCAGCCGCAAGCTCACGGGCGCGGCGCACGATATCGCATCCCGGCTCAACAGCCATCGGTTCTGTGACCAGCATGCGTCCCCCGCCCAACGGCAAACGACCGGGTACGGTAACCCAGTCCGCGACCAGGCCCTCGCGAGCCGCCGGCGCCTTAAACGCCAGCATGCCAAACTCAATGCGTGCGTCAATCCCCGCCGGAAGCGTGACCGAGCCGGTGCCCTCGGCAACGCAGGAAAGGACTCGCTCCACATGTCGCATCTCGGGACGAGCGTCCGGATCGATGCGTTTGATCGCCAGTCGCACGATGCGCCGCGCGATTACCACCTCGGCCGCAGCCAGGCGCCTGGCATCGAGCACCAGCGCACCCGCTGCCTCTTTGCGCAAACAGCTTCGAAACGCCTGTGCCGAAAGCTGAGACAAAAACGCGTCCTCATCGCCTAAGATCTCGCAGGCGGTGCCAATCGTCTTGCAGACGCTCGCGTTGCGCTGCGCCACCACTGGCATTACTCGATGGCGCACGTAGTTTCGCAGATACGAGATATCCTCATTGCTCTCGTCTTCACGCCACGGCTGACCATGTACCTGTAGATAGCCCACGAGCTCGCCATGAGTTAGGTCGAGCAAGGGACGCACCACGATATTCCTCCGGCGAGGAATGCTCGATAGGCCAGCGGGCCCCGAACCCTTAATCGCGTTCATCAAAAACGTTTCCGCGCGATCCGAAGACGTGTGCGCGGTGCAGATACGAGCCGCCGTTCGCGGTGCCCCCGTCTGGGCGCAGAGTTCGCGAACATACCTCCGCGCCGCGGCATAGCGCACCTCGCGGGCCGCGGCCTCAATATTGCCCGACTCCCCATCAAAATAAGCGTGCTCCACGCACAGCGGTAAACCATATTTCGCGCAGAGCTCACGCACAAAGGCCTCGTCGCCATCGGACGCCTTGCCGCGCAGATGATGGTTTACATGCAGCACATGCAGGCGCTCGCGAGCAATGGGGGCAACACCGCGTCCGTCTTGGATATCCAGCTTTGATGTGCACGCCATAAGAAGCAGTGCCGTCGAGTCCGCGCCGCCTGATACCATGAGCACGACAGGAGCAGCCTGCTGCCTCGTCCGGGTCTCATCGACTGCCCCAGGCACGGCATGGTGTCCATAATGCTGAGATACCGTAGGCATTTGCTTCCTCCTCTATTCGTCCGCACCCATTGTATCCTTTGGAATCTTATGTCTCGTCTGCACCTTCATATCCTCGGCAGTGGCTCTAAAGGCAACTGCGCACTCATCGAGGGCCCGCAGGGGCTCATTATGGTCGATAACGGACTGTCTCGCCGCGAGACATTAAAGCGCATAGCAGAACTGGGGCTCTCGGCAGACAACGTCTCGGCTCTTCTCATTACTCATGAGCACAGCGATCACATCAAGGGCCTCGATGTCTGGTGCAAGCACTGGCACGGCCCCCTCTTTGCCAGCAGGGGCACTCTTTCGAACAAAGAAAATCTTTCGCATCTGCCTGTCGAGGAATTCGATCCCGGCGACGACCTATCCATTGCCGGCATCCACGTGCAAACCTACTCAACATCACACGATGTCATCAATCCGGTCGGCTATCGATTCAATGCTCTCGATGATTCCATTGGGTTTGCCACCGACACCGGAGAGCTATCGAGCCAAGCCATGAACACCCTCAAAGATTGTCGAGTCCTCGCGCTCGAAAGCAACCACGATGTGACCATGCTGCGCGAGGGAGAATATCCCCGCTTTCTTCAGGAGCGCATCCTGTCTGCAAGGGGACACCTCTCCAATGGCCAAGCCGCCGAAGCCGCGCGCGAACTTGTTACCGATCGCACCGAACAGCTCATTGCCATGCATATCAGCCAAGATAACAATCGTCCGAGCCTTACCGTCAAAAGCTATGCCAAAGCTCTGGCCGCAACCCTGGATGACGAGGTCGGCAGCTCCGCAACCCTTCTCCAAGGATCGCGAAAGCTCTCGATACGCCCCGCAAGCCAGCATCGGCCAGCAACCATTCAATAACTGTCCTAAACAGCAAAAGGGGCCGGGAATCGCTTCCCAGCCCCTTTTGCTGTCTTTTAATAGCGCAGAACACCAACGAAGTTAGTCGATGGAGATCTTCGTAACGTTCTTCTTCTCGACGATCTTGGGAACCGTAACGGTCAGGATGCCGTCAGCGTACTTAGCCGAGAGGCCCTCGCTCGAAGCGTCCTTTAGATACACGCCACGCGTCGCACTGTACGAGCTGAACTCCTTCTGCAGGAAGTTCTTCCCCTCGTTCTCCTCGTCTTCCTCGACATTCACGCTAATGGACAGACGGCCCTCGTTAAGCTCGACATCGATGTCGTCCTTGGCGACGCCGGTCAGATAGGCCTTGACCTCATAGCCGTCGCCCTTATCCTCAACGTCAACGGGAAACGCCTTAGAAGCAATCGAGTTGTTTGCAAGGTCGGTCATATCATCAAACAGATCGAAAAGCGAGCTAGCAGAAGGACGAACGCCAAAAACCGAACGATAAGGAACCATGCTTGCCATGTTTACCACTCCTTTTAGGACTGCCGAGCCATCTTCTAGGTGACTGGGACTTCTTTTGACGCTCTTATATATGCCCACCCAGTGCTCATATATACATCGACTATAAAGTTTTTTGAGTCCAGTACTATAAGCATATCTAAGCGTGTATGACTCAGGTTTTAGTAAGGTTAAGGTTCTTTGAACCAGAGCTTAAATAACAAGTATGTTCGCAGCTACAAATAGCGAGGGGCTTACAATGAGCGCGTACACGTTGTTGGTAACGAGCTAAAGGGCATCATGGACGACCAAAACCAGAACAAAATGTTTATGCCGACGCAGGGGGAAGATACTTCCACGCAGCCGCCACGGTTCCATCGCCCCCACATCTCGAAAGAGCCCATTAATGATCATGAGCCCGAGTATGTGACGAGAAATCGATATCAAACGCTCGAGGATGCCCAAACGGGACGTAAACATATGGGCGTCGCCTCGGGAGACCCTGTATATCTGAAAGACGCACCATTATCTAAAAACAGCGCAGCTAGTGATGAGCCACTGAAAGCATCCGCCGCTCATCAACAAAGAGGTCCTCGACCAAAGCAAACCTT
>CAVKNR010000066.1:0-7105 GCA_963657575.1 Sodaliphilus sp. | reverse complement strand
ACGCAACTGACCGAGGTCTATCTGGCGGCGCATCCGCTGGCACATCGCTAGCACCTCGCTGACCTGCATATTTATAAATATTAAAGGGGATGGGCCCCAGATTGCCGAGACGCACTTTTGCGCGCATGGGCAATCTGGGGCCCGTCCCATTTTTCGCCAGACACCGACGCGGTGGTGGGCCGTGTGTACCGTGGGTGGGAGGAGTTTGGGGGCGATGTGAACGGCGTGTAAAGGGACGTAAAAATCGCCTCAAGGTCAACTTGAAGGTTGAGGTTCGCGGGCGTGGTTCTACAGGTGGCATCACGCCTTTGCTGCAAACACAACATATTGTGTTCTCGAACATATGCTCGGGGGTGTTTTACAACATATTGGGGGTGGAGTGGTGGGGCGGGGTGGGGGAAGGGGTGGGGAAAGATGTTGAAAAATGGGGCGGTTCCCCATATTATTGATGACGTCGACAGGCGGGGTGGTTCCCCGCGTACGTGCCATCTGAGTAACCGAGGGGAGGGCGCACATGGGAATGACGGGTGCATACGAGCGCAATCTCGATGCAAAAGGTCGTCTATCCCTGCCTGCACCCCTTCGTGAGGAGCTTGGAGAGCACGTTCGCGTGTTCAAAGCCCTGGATGTCGATGCTCTGTACGTGTTCTCTGCCGAGGCCTTCGATAAGTGGGTCGAAGGACTCTTCGCGGGTCGTGAGGGCCACGAGGGTTTTAACCCGCGTGACATCAACGACCAGAAGCTTATGAGGGCGATCAACAAGCGCACCACGTCGATGGATGTGGACAGCGCGGGTCGTATCGGTCTTTCTGAGTCTCTCCGCAAGCAGGCGAACCTCGACCGCGAGGTCACGGTTGTGGGCAACTACGACCACCTTGAGGTTTGGGACCGCGCTACGGCCGATGAGGACGATGACGACGAGGCCCTGCTGGACCTCTTTTTCTCGTAAGGGCAAGGCACGAGTAACGGATGGAGCGTGGGATCTTGACACAAGAATATCGGCATGAACCTGTCATGCTCGGCGAAGTGCTTGAGTCGCTGCAGCTAAAGAGCGGCTCCGTCGTCTGCGACTGCACCCTTGGCGGTGCCGGCCATTCGGTAAAGATGGCCGCGCAGGTGGGGGAGACCGGCCTTTTGCTCGGCGTCGATCAGGACGACATGGCCCTCGAGGCCGCTGGCGCCCGTCTGGACCGCGAGGTTCCCGGCGTACCGCACCAGCTGCTGAAGGGCAACTTCGGCGACTTGGACGAGCTGCTTTGCTCGGCCGAGGTGCCCGGGGTCGATGGCTTCCTGTTCGACTTGGGCGTTTCGTCGCCGCAACTCGATATCCCTGGCAGGGGCTTTTCGTACAACGAGGACGCCCCATTGGACATGCGGATGGATCCGGGTAACAACACCTTAAACGCAGCTGAGGTCATCAACACCTATAACGAACACGACCTCGCCCGGATTCTACGCGTCTATGGCGAAGAGAAGTTCGCCTCGCAGATCGCGCGTGAGATCGTGCGCCGCCGCGAGCATGAGCCGATCGAAACCACCGGTCAGTTTGTCGAGATCATCAAGGCTGGTATCCCCGCTGCCGCTCGTCGGCATGGCGGACACCCAGCCAAGAAAAGTTTCCAGGCCATTCGCATCGAGGTCAATCACGAACTCGATGTGCTCGAGCGAGGGCTTGACGCCGCCACAAGGTGGCTCAACCCGGGCGGACGCATCTGCGTCATCTCGTATCACTCGCTCGAGGACCGTATCGTAAAGAACCACTTTAAGGAGATGAGCCAGAGGTGCACGTGTCCGCCGGAGATTCCGGTGTGCGTGTGCGGCAACGTGCCGATACTCAAGGTCATCACCCGCAAACCCCTGGTTGCCCAACCCGATGAGGTTGCGCGCAACCCTCGGGCGAGATCAGCCAAGATCCGCGTGGCGCAGCGTCTGTAGACGCGACCGCGCGATATTGGACCTCCCGCTCGTACCACAAACGAAGCTTAAACACACTACCAACGTACTCGGGATGGGAGGCGGCATATCATGGGCTACAACACCTCAAACGCAGCACTCGCCTATGATATGAACGCCATGCCCGCCTATCGTGAGGCACCGCAGGCCCCCGTTGCTCCCCGCGAGCAGCGCACGCCGCGCTTTGATGTCTACACGGGCGCGGGCCGTCAGGCAAACCAGGCGGTAAGCCCGGTTTTCATGAGCGTTCTTAAAACGTTTTGCATCATTGCGGCCATCTTCATGACGATCGGTGTCGCCCGTGTGGCGCTCGCCGGCGTTACGGCCCAGGTGCTCAACAGCAACGCCGCGCTTACCAACACGCTCGAGAAGGCGACCGACGAGAGCTCCGACCTGGAGGTCATGCATTCGGTCTATGGTGCCGACACGCGCATTCGCGACCTTGCGGGCGCTTATGGCATGGTGGAGCCCAGCGAGAGCGTTACACTTGATTTTTCGCAGGATGCAGCCGCGGGCGCTAGCTCGACCGCGACCGCTCAGTAACAAGACGGTAGCTGAGTATGACAAATGACTATCGCCGCGGCTCCGACGGGGGTCGCGGTTCTGGACGTCCCTCATCGCGGGGACGTTCTGGTTATCAAGGAACGGGTCGGCCATCTTACAACGCGAGGCCGTCCTATGGCAACGACCCTGCGTCGCGTCTCCGTGGCTCGAGTGGTCCTCAAATGCATAACACCAGACCGCGCAAGAGCTCGTCGACCGAATTGCTCACGGGCACGCCGCTGCCCCGTCGCAAAGCCGTCATGGGCTTCATCGGGTTTGGCTTGGGTTTGGGCGTCCTTCGCCTTGCCGACTATCAAATCGTGGAAGCCGATAAGCTACGCGACCGCGCCGATGCACGTCGCTTGCTCGCGCAGACGCTATATGCCAAGCGCGGTACCATCTACGACCGTAACGGCAACGTGCTGACGTCGTCGGTCGAATGTCGCAACATCGCCGTGAATCCTCAGCTTATCGAGGACGTTGACAAGACGGTGTCAGCGCTGGTCAAAGCTACGGGAATCGATAAAAAGACCTGTCGCGAGCTCGTTGAGTCGGATGGCACCTGGGTGTATATCAAACGCCAGGTGGACGAGGACGATGTCGCGGCGCTGGAGAAGAAGAACCTGCCAGGCGTGCTCTTTGAGCAGGCCATGAAGCGCGTGTACCCCTACGGCAACCTGGCATCGCAGGTGCTTGGCGTGGTAAACGTGGACAACGACGGTCTGACGGGCCTCGAAAAACAGTACAACAAGCTTTTGACCGGAACCAACGGTTCGCTGGTGCGCGAGCGGGCGAGGGACGGTAGCTATATCGCGGGCGGCGCCTATAAAAAGGTGGCGGCGGTTGACGGCGTGGACATCGTGACGACGCTCGATGTCAATATCCAGCGTGCCGCCGAGGACGCCCTGGCCGAGGCGGTCGAAAAGACCAAGGCCAAGAATGGCTCGGCCCTGGTCACCGATCCCACGACGGGCGAGATTCTGGCGGCATGCTCGTATCCGACATATGACCAGACCGATCTGGAAAACGCCAAGACCGAGGATATGAATCTGCGCCTGGTCACCGACGCCTACGAGCCCGGCTCGGTCTTTAAGACGCTCGTGGCGGGCGCCGGCTTCGACTTGGGCGTCGTGCGATCGAGTACGTCGTTTGAGGTGCCGGCAAGCATCAAGGTGGGCGACGATACCGTCACCGATGCCGACAAGCGCGACTATGCCATGACCATGGATGTGCGCGAGATGATGCGCCGTTCGTCCAACGTGGGCTTTGTCCTAGTGGGGCGCAAGATCGGTGCCGACGACTTTGCCGCCTATGTGGACAAGTGGGGCATCGGTCATAGTTCCGGTGTAGATTTTCCGGGCGAGAGCCTGGGTATCGTCAAGGAGCGTGACCAGTATGACGGCGCCACGCTGGGTTCGATGAGCTTTGGACAGGCACTGTCCGTCTCGCCGATTGAGATCGCACGTGCCGTGGGCGGCATCGCCAACGGCGGTGTGATGATGACACCGCACTTCTATAAGTCCAGCAAAGGCGACGAGAAGGACTGGGGTGAAGGCGAGCGCGCGATTTCGGAGGACGCCGCATCCCAGGTGACATCGTGCATGCAGACGGTCGTGTCCGAGGGAACGGGCGTTGGCGGCGCGGTTGACGGCTATGACGTGGCGGGTAAGACCGGTACGGCCGAACGTGCCGACGAGAACGGCGGCTACCTCAAGGAGAACTACATGTCGTCTTTTATGGGCTTTGCACCGGCACAATCGCCCAAGGTGCTGTGCTATATCACGCTCGACGGAACGCCGAGCGGCTCAGATGCCGCTGCGGTGCCGTTCCAGTCCATTATGGCCAACGCGCTCGACGTGCTGGGTATCCCGCGCACGAAGTAGGGGGTTACAATCTTTGGGGCGTGGTTTGTTGTCCCATATGAGGGTGTTCACATGCCCTGCACCACGCATGTGCGGCGCTGGGATACAATACGCCGATAGCATTATTAGGTTTACAGGGGAGCTGCAATGATAGAGATCGCCGTCAACAACCTCGCGGCCGCAACAGGGGCCCGAACCGTGACGGGAGAAGCCGATCGGGTATGCCGCGGGTGCGTTATCGACTCGCGCCAGGTCGAGGAAGGGACGATTTTCGTCGCCTTTCCCGGTGAAAACGTCGACGGCAATGATTTTGCTTCCCGTGCCGTCCAGTCGGGTGCCGGCGCCGTCGTGATGACGCGTGAGCCCGAGGCCGAGCTGGTCTCGCTGGCGCAGGACAGGGGCTGTGCCATCTTGCTGACCGATGATCCCGAGGAGTTTCTGCTGCGTTTGGCGCACACGTATCGCCTGGAGCTTGGCTGCCTGGTCGTTGGCATTACCGGTTCCATCGGCAAGACGACGACCAAGGACGTGCTCGCCGCCGTGCTCGCCAAGCGCTATCGTGTCTGGGCCACCAAGGGCAATTTCAATAACCTGATCGGCATGCCGCTCACGGTGCTTTCCGCTCCGGCCGATACCGAGGTCCTGGTGCTCGAGATGGGCATGAACCATTTCCACGAGATCGAGCGCCTGTCCCAGTCCGCCAATCCCAACCTTGCCATCGTGAGCAAGATTGGTACCTCTCACATCGGCATTTTGGGCAGCCGCGAGAACATCGCCCGCGCTAAGGCCGAGATTGTCCAGGGTATGTGCGCCGCCGGCGACTTCTTGCCGCTGCTGGTTTTGGGCGGCGAGGACGACTTTACACCGTTCATTCGCGATACGTTCGCCCAGCCTGCTGGTATCGACGTGATGCTGGCCGGCGTCTCGGACGATGATGAGGTCCGCGCCCGCGACATTCGTGTTGATGACGAAGGCCGTCCGGTCTTTACGCTCGATTTTGGCCAGGGCGAGACGATCGATACCATGCTTGCCATCCCCGGCGTGCAGTCCGTCCCAAATGCCGTTAAGGCCGCCGCAGTTGCCTATCGCCTGGGCGTGACGCCCGAGCAGGTCGATGCTGCCTTTAGAGGCCTCACGATCACCGGTCACCGCCAGGAGATCAAGCGCGCCAAGAGCGGTGCCCGCGTCATTGACGATTCCTATAACGCCAGCGCCGAATCGATGGCAGCCGGTCTCGACCTGCTGTGCTCGCTTTCGTGCACGGGGTCTCGCATGGCGATCCTGGGCGAGATGGGCGAGATGGGCGATGAGGCTCCTCGCATGCATGAGCTCGTGGGCGCCTATGCCGCCGCCAAGAAGCTCGACATGCTGGCGTGCGTGGGTGGTGAGCTGGCCCAGCTTATGGCCGATGCCGCGCGCATGATGGGTATGGACGAGGACCGCATCCAGGTGTTCTCCGATTATCAGCAGGTGCTCGACCGCATGGGCGGCGCGCTTGAAAAACATGATGTTGTACTGGTCAAGGGTTCCCGCTTTGTTGAGCTCGACCGCTTTGTGGAAGGTGTGTGCTAGCCCATGTTCGGCAATCCCTCGTATCCAACGTATCAGGCTTTTTTGGGGCTTGGCATCGCCGCCGCCATTGCGCTGCTGCTCATGCCGTGGTGGATCAAGCTGCTCAAGGTCGAGGGTATCGGCCAGCAGGTTCGTGCCGACGGCCCCAAGCGTCATTTGGTTAAGCAGGGAACGCCCACCATGGGTGGCGTTGTCATCCTCGTCGCGATCTCGCTGACCTGTCTGCTGATGGGCAAGCTCACCACCGAGCTCGTGCTCGTGCTGCTCGCCACGCTGGCGACCGGCGTGCTGGGCCTGATCGACGACCTGACCTCCGTTACGCATGGGCGCTCGCTCGGTCTGACGCCCCATGCCAAGATGATCGGCCTAACCATTATCTGTGTCACCTTTACGGTGCTTGCCGTCAACTGGTGCGGCGTTGCCCCCGAGATTCGTTTTCCCGGCGGCCTGACGATCGACCTTGGCGTGCTTTCGACCACCATCTGCGGCCTTTCGTTCCCGTGGCTCTACATTGTCTTTTGCTGGCTGATGATCGCCGGTCTTTCTAATGCCGTGAACCTGACCGATGGCCTTGATGGTCTTGCTGGCGGCACCTCTATGATTGCCATGCTCGCCATGGCTGCCATGGCGTTTTTGCACGGAGACGTGAACCTGTCCATCTTCTGCACCGCGTGTGCCGGTGCCTGCTTGGGCTTTCTGTGGTTCAACTGCTATCCGGCGAGCATCTTTATGGGCGATACCGGCTCGCTTGCCCTGGGCGCCGCGTTTGCCTGCACGTCCATCATGACCAACACCGAGGTCGTCTCCCTCATCATCGGCGGCCTGTTTATCGTTGAGACCCTGTCGGTCATGATTCAGGTTGTCTACTTCCACTTTACGCACAAGCGCGTCTTCCTTATGGCGCCCATCCATCATCATTTCGAAAAGAAGGGCTGGGCCGAGACCAAGGTCGTCATCCGTTTTTGGATTATCGCTGCGGCCTTTGGTGCCGTTGGCCTTGCCCTGTTCTTCCAGTTGGGATAGTGGTCTTTCATGCCTCTTGCTGATGTCTTTAGCCTGCTCGTTTTGGGTCAGGGCAAATCCGGTCTCGATGTCGCCCGCTGGGCGCTGGCACATCCCGAGCGCGTAAGCGCCGTTACCGTGTATGGCGGCGGCACCTCTGAGCCCAATGACGC
>CAVKNR010000065.1:0-7126 GCA_963657575.1 Sodaliphilus sp. | reverse complement strand
CCATGTCGGCGAGCACCTGTGCCGCCCACACAAACTCGTCCGCATTCTTGGACATGAGCTGGGGCACCACGTTGAGCCCTTGGTTGTTAGCCGGATCGACTTCCTTAAACGCCTTGCCGCCAAAGCGGTTTCCCACCCGCGGCGGCGGCAAAAACGGCGTGTAATAGCAATCGAGCGCACCGAAGCACTCCGCATGCACGCGACGGAACACATGCCCGGTAATCCCCTCCATAGGGGCCAACGATAGAATCATCAACATCTACTCTCGAATCAATGCAGCAAAGGAACTGCCCCCTTGTCACATCCTATTCAAACGGTTCAGAAACTCTTCACAGGCGCGGGAACGCAGGCGATATTTTTTCCACACCAGATACGACGCAATGGTAAGCGGCGGCTCAAATGGGACAAAACGCAGATCGCTGCCTTCATCTATCTGCAGCAAGCTTCCAATGCTAACCGCACACGCAGCGCCCGAACGCACCAGATGTGACGCGTTACCGATCAGGTCGAAATGCCCCACGACGCTGAGTTCATCGACACTAAGGACGCCACTCGACCACGCTTCTAGATCCAGCGCTCGATTCGAGGTGCGCGAACTCACCAGCAGCGGCATATTCGCCACGTCCGCAGGCGTCAACACATCCCGGTCACCCCATGGACCGCTCGCGGCAACAACAGCACCGACTCGATCCGCCTCGGGCATACGAATCCATTCGTATTTCTCGACGTTAACGGGCTCCAGCAACAACGCAAAGTCGAGCAGGCCACGCTCCAAACGCTCCTCCACTGCATCGGCGTTACCGGTATAGAGTTCAATCGTCACTCCGGGATAATTCCGATGCAGCTCCGCAAAGGCATCGAGCACCAGCCGCATCGATTTGGTTTCGCCGGCGCCAATGCGAATAACGCCCGCAATGCCGAGCTCCCGATCCGCCAACTCTAGCTCGGTCTGTTCCACCAGCAAGACAATCTCCTCGGCACGCTGGCGCAAGCGCATGCCATCGCTCGTGAGCACGCACGATCGATTGGTGCGCTCGAACAGCTCCACACCCAGCTCGCGTTCCAAATCGGCTATCTGGCGCGAGAGCGTGGGCTGCGTCACATGTAGCACGTTGGCAGCTTCGGTCATGTTTTCCTCACGGGCCACAGCAAGAAAATAACGCAGCGTTCGCAGTTCCATGCTTGCTCCTTCGTGCACAACGGAGAACCCCATTCGGTCCAATTCGTTTCGCATACATATTACGTATATCTATCTAGTTGTTATAGGCAATATACATTATCAAATCTCGAAACTATCGTTACAGAAGAGAACCATCGAGAAAGGAAGCGCATGGAATACATCACGCTCAATAACGGCATCAAAATCCCCCAGCTAGGACTTGGCACGTATCTGCTTAAACCCGACGATGCCCAATCGTCGGTTACCTCCGCACTCGGCATGGGGTATGAGCTCATCGACACTGCCAATGCATACGTGAATGAGCGAGCAGTGGGTCGTGGCGTGCGCGAATCAGACTTGCCGCGCGAAAACGTGTTTCTCGAAACCAAGCTCTGGCCCTATTTTTACAACAGCGACACCGCCGTCGACGAAACGCTCGAGCGTCTGAACACACCTTACATCGACCTCATGATTCTGCACCAACCCGCAGGCGACTACTTGGCGGGCTATGAGAAGCTTGAGATCGCGTACAAGGAAGGCAAGCTCCGCTCCATCGGAATCTCCAATTTCGACGAGAACGGAATCGAGAAGCTTCTCGCAAATTGCGAGATCGTTCCATCCCTTATTCAGGTCGAGTGCCATCCGTATTTCCCGCAGACCGAACTGAAGAAGCTACTCGCCCAGCACGACATTGCGTTGCAGGCGTGGTACCCGCTCGGCGGGCGCGGTAACAGCAGCATCATGGACGAGCCCGTCGTGCGCGACCTCGCTGTCAAGTATGGCAAAACGCCTGCTCAAATCATTATGCGCTGGCATATCCAAGAGGGAAATATCGTCATCCCCGGCTCCAAGAACCCAACGCACATCGCCGACAACATCGATGTCTTCGACTTCGAGCTCACAGATAGCGACATGGCCGCCATGGCAACCCTCGATCGCGGGAAACGCTTCTATGAGCACGCGCCCGAGAAGCTTGCGCAATATGCCGCCTGGAAGCCCGACGTTGAGAACCAGAAATAGAAGCATCATGCAGTACACAACCCTTGGCCATTCCGGCATCAAAGTCTCTAAACTCTGCCTGGGAGGCATGAGCTTTGGCGAGGCCAGCCCCGACTTCCACCAGTGGACCATCGGGCCCGACGACACACGCGCCGTCATCAAACGCGCACTCGACACCGGAATCAACTTTATCGATACCGCGAACTGCTACAGCTTTGGCACGAGCGAAGAATACATAGGCGCCGCCCTGCGCAATCTGGGAATCGCTCGCGAGAGCGTCGTGCTGGCCAGCAAGGTTCACTTCAACGAAGGCGGCCTTTCCGCCGACGCCATCAAACGCGAGATCGAAGGCTCGCTCAAGCGCTTGGGCACCGATTACCTAGACCTCTACATTATCCACCGCTTCGATTACGACGTTCCCATGGAAGAGACCATGGAGGCGCTCAACGACTTGGTGCGCGAGGGCAAGGTTCGCACACTCGGCGCCAGCGCCATGTATGCTTACCAGCTGCACAACCTGCAGATCGTCGCGCGCGACCACGGATGGGCGCCCTTTACGAGCATGCAGTGCCACTACAACCTGCTGTACCGAGAGGACGAGCGGGAGATGATTCCGGTGTGCCGCCAGTTTGACATGGCCCTTACGCCATACAGCCCCCTGGCGTCGGGACACCTCTGCCGCCCCACGTGGGAAAGTTCGAGCACACGTGGCACCACCGACACGACCATGGCCAACAAGTACGACCATGACCGCGCCATCGACATGCCCGTCGTTGAGCGCGTGGCCAAAGTTGCCGCCGATCACGACGTACCGATGCCGCTGATTGCGCTGGCGTGGCACTGGGCGCGTGGGGTCGAGGCGCCCATCGTGGGTTGCTCCAAGCCCGAGCGAGTCGACGACGCCGTTGCTGCGCTCGACATAACGCTCTCCCCCGCCGAGATCGACTTCCTCGAGGAGCTTTATCAACCTCACGCGCTCGTTGGTCCCAAGGCCCGTCCCGGCGAAAAGCCGCTTGCCGGCACCACCAAAGTCAAAACCGCAAAGTGACGACATGGACGACAACATCATCGACGGCCTACACGACGCCGGCTGCAGCGAAGATCTCATCGAGCTGTACGGCTCGGCCACCAGCGACTGCGCGCGCATTTGTCTGCTAAAACGGTATCGTCGCGAATTGCTCGACGATATTCACTCGGGGCAGCAGAAACTCGAGCGCCTTGACTATCTCATTTACCGGCTACGCAACGCCTCAACCGAATGCAGGACAAACCGCACAGCATCGCGGTCATGAGACAGCGCCAAATGCACCTCAGCATAAGGCCCAACCGCAGCAACGAAAGGAACTCCATTGGCTAAAACACTCGTGACATATTTCAGCGCAACGGGAACCACGAAGGACGTTGCATGTCGCCTGGCTCGTGTGGCGGACAGCGACCTGTTCGCCATTGTACCCGCCAATCCATACACAAGCGCCGACCTTGACTGGCGCGACAAACAGAGCCGTAGCACACTCGAGGCGGCCGACCCCTCCTGCCGTCCTGCCATAACCTCCAGAGTCGAGCACATCGAAGACTACGACATCATCTTTTTGGGATTTCCCATCTGGTGGTACGTGGCGCCGGCGATTGTCAACACGTTCCTCGAGTCTTACGACCTGACAGGCAAAACAATCGTCCTGTTTGCCACCTCGGGCGGGAGCGAAATGGGCAAGACGGCGTCGACCCTTAGGGCAAGCGCTCTGGGTGCAAAGATTGTCGACGGCGGTATTCTCAACAACGCAAGCGACACCGAACTCGAGAAGTTCGCGGCAAGATACCTCTAGCGCGGCGCGTCGGAGGCCCAAGTCGACAATCCGCCCAAGACAGAAGCGGTCACCCGGCACCCACTACCCCTCCAGCCGTCCCTATGCAAAGAAGGTGAATGGTTTTCCCGAAAAGTGAACGAGTGAAAAGTATTAGACCTCGATTTACATGCCACTCAATGTGACAAAGGGACTGTCCCTTTGTCGCATTATTCGGAGCGCAGGGCTTCCACGGGGTCTTTTTTGGATGCGCTGCGGGCCGGCAGCAGGCCGGCAACGACCGTCAGCAACACAGAAATTGCAATGAGCACCAGCGCATCCTGCACGGGCAGACTCATTAGGTTGGGGACCTGTTTGACCGCAAGCGCCCAAGCATTGACCGGGAAGCTCACGGCCACCACGACGACAACAGCAAAGACGCCGGCAATGAGGCCCTCGATAAAGGTCTCGGCATTGAATACGTTGGCCACGTTACGCTTCGACGCGCCGATCGCACGCAGGATGCCAATCTCCTTTTTGCGCTCCAGAACGCTGATGTAGGTGATGATGCCGATCATGATGGAGCTCACCACCAGGCTGATACTCACGAATGCGATGAGCACCAAGCTGATGGTGTTCACGATGTCGGTCACCGAACCCATGATGATGCCCATGTAGTCGGTGTATGAGATTGCCTGTTCATCGTGGCCAGAGGCTTTGACCTGCTTGTTGTACGCGTCGATGTGATCGAGCACGCGCTCCTTGGCCTCAAAGTCGCGCGGGAAAATCTTGACCGAGATGGGGTCTGCCTCGTCCGCATAGCCCAACGTGGTCAGATTGTTGTCGTAGGTGAGCTTCGACGCCTTCGCATAGCTCATCATGAGCGAGCTCAGGTCCTCGGCGTCCATGTTGAAGTGGATGGCATGAGCAAAGGCACTCGCATCCACGCGCATGGCGCCCGCCAGGTTGGCAAAACTCGAAGACATCTGCGTCGCCATCTGGTCCATGAGCCCTGCCGCGCCCGCCCTAAGCTGAGCTGACACCGTTGCCGCAATCTGCACGCTGATCGACTTCATCACCTGATCCATAGCCTGCTGCAGATACGGAGCCAGCTGCTTTTGTACATAGTCGGTCATCGCCTGTTGCAGACGCTCGGCCAGAGCATCGCCACCGAGCGCCTTCAGCTGAGCCAGGCATTGCTGGGCTGCGGCATCATTCTCAAGATACGCCGAGAATGCGGCAGCAAGCTTTGACGCGTCCTTAAGATCTTCGGGTGACAGCGCCTTAAACTGATCAGACTGCAAAAAGCCCGTGAACAGCTGATTGGCGAGCGTGCCTACCTGCTGCATCTGCTCGGGCGTAAGTTCCAAGCCATCGAAGACGCCCGAGAAATCGGGAGCCGGTGCTTTTGCCATGATGTCGCTGAAGTCGATATCCTTGCCAACATCCGAAAGGTCAATGTCCAGACCGGACAAGTCAAGACCCGACAGGTCCATACCGCCGGCAACACCCGAGAGCGCGGAGGTATCGAACGAGAACGCGCTCTTAAGCGCCGCCTCGTCCACACTGAACATGCTGCCCAGATCCACGCCTTGCTTGGCCTCGCCTTGCAGCTCATCGAAAGACTTGCCCGTAAAGACATCCGTCTCGGGGTGGTCGAGTTGCTCCTGCACAATCTGCGAATCGGCGGCGCGCTCCATAAGCTGGCGAGTCAGCGCATGCGTATAGGCAATGCCCGGAGACAACGCACTCGCATTGGCCGTCTCGTTAGGTCGCACCACGCCCACAATGTGCACGTCAATACCGTCGGCAACCTTGGCAGCCATAAAGTCGGCGTCGTCAGACATGTCGGTCCACATGCCGGTCTCTTCGTTTTTGCGATAGGCATCGGCCGGCGACAGCACCTTAAACGTCGTGGACAGCGCATCGTCGTAGGTAAAGTCGGCGCCGGTCTCGGGCGTTTCGATCTTACCGTCAGCCGTCATGGCGCTGTTAACCAAGTCGTTGAGCTCATTGATATCCAGCGCACCGATGCTGTAGAGCGTGTAGTCGCCCACCGTACCGCGGCTCGAAAGCACCATCACGGCTTCGTTGGCAGACGTGGGCCAATGACCGGCGACGACATCGTACTGGCTGTCGAGCAGGCTCTGGTCGTCAATCATCTCGTTAAAGACCGAGGTTCCCATGGATTCCATGCTCACCGTTGCCGCCGAGCTCGCGCCTCCGCTCATGGCCTCGGTCATGGCGTTGGGCACCAGCCGGACAGGCTTCTCATCGCCCTTGCCGGCACGATAGACAACCGGCGATACACCGTAGCCGTACTGAATGGCGTTGACCTCTTTATCGATGCCGTCGCCACCGGCATCGAGCCATGCCTTAAAGCTCGTCATGTCGTTGGACTTAACGCTTGCAAACATGTCCTTTACGGCCGTAACCACGGGGATCTTATCGGTTCCCTTAGCCTTGCCGCCGGCGCTGTCGTCGGACGAATCCTCGCCGTTGGACGCCTCATCATCCGTGGCCCCCTGTCCGCCCATCATGGACGACAGGTCGTAATCCTGCTTGGAGATGGTGAGCGGGTAGCTCGAGAGCGTATCCTCCTCGACCTTTTTGATGTAGCCGTTTACGCCATTGGACAGCGCCAGAATCGCCGCGATACCGATAATGCCAATCGAGCCCGCAAAGGCAGTCATGGCCGTACGGCCTTTTTTGGTCATAAGGTTTCGGGCAGAAAGCCCCAGCGCCGTCACAAAGCTCATCGAGGTTTTGCGCGTAGGCTTGGCTTCGCGGCGCGTGGCGTCAGCGACATCGAAAGGATCGGAATCGTCGGTGATCTTGCCGTCCGCCAGGTTAACGATGCGCGTGGCGTATTGGTACGCCAGCTCGGGATTGTGCGTGACCATAATAACCAGACGGTCACGCGCCACATCCTTGAGCAGATCCATGACCTGTACGGATGTCGTTGAGTCCAGGGCGCCGGTCGGCTCGTCTGCCAGCACAATCTCGGGATCGTTGATCAGCGCACGGGCGATGGCCACACGCTGCATCTGCCCGCCCGAAAGCTGGCTCGGGCGCTTGTTAACGTGCTCGCCCAGGCCGACTTTCTCCAACGCCTCGCGCGCACGCTGGCGACGCTCGGCATGCCCCACGCCCGTGAGCGTAAGCGCCAGCTCCACGTTTTCCAAAA
>CAVKNR010000064.1:0-7243 GCA_963657575.1 Sodaliphilus sp. | reverse complement strand
ACCGCGGGCAAGTAACAGCTGCCGCTTATCCGGCAACCCATTGAAAGGTCATGCAATGTACGACTTCGAATCTCAAATCGTCGACATCCCCGACTATCCCGAGCCCGGAGTCATCTTTAAAGACATCACGCCGCTCTTTGGCAATCCCGAGGCGCTCAAAGCCATGACCGATGCCCTCGCCGAGCACTTTGCCGGCATGGGAATCACCAAGGTCGTGGGTCCCGAGGCTCGCGGCTTTATGGTTGGCGTACCGGTGGCTGTAGCCCTTGGCGCCGGCTTTGTTCCCGCACGTAAACCTGGCAAGCTACCGCGCGAGACCGTAAGTCAGAGCTACGAGCTCGAGTACGGCACCGATTCAATTGAAATCCATGCCGACGCTATCAGCTCTAAAGATACCGTGTTGATTCTGGACGACTTGGTCGCGACGGGCGGAACCGTCGAGGCAACAGGTAAACTGGTGCGAGATATGGGCGCAAAGCTTGTGGGCTACGGTTGTATCCTTGAGCTTGCGTTTCTCAACCCGCGCAAGAAGCTCACGCCTTCTAACGAGGACGTTGAGCTCTTTAGCCTGGTAACGGTGGACTAGCCGCTACCCTTAGATACCGGAAAGGAAGCTCCATGCGCACAGCAAACACGCACAAAAACATGGCACGCTGCGCTGCTACGGCAACCCTCGCTTGTGTTTTGGGCCTGGGCCTCGTGGCTCCGGCCTATGCCGATACCGCATCCGACCTTGCCGCTGCTCGTACCAAACTCGAGCAGATTGGCACCCAAACCCAGCAAATTCATGAAGAACTCTCCGCACAGACGCAGGAGCTTGATCAGACTGCAGGCGAGATCACGCAAAAGCAGCAAGAGATTGCCGAGGGTCAGGCAAAGCTTTCGAGCTACGTTGCCGGTGAGTACAAGACTGGCGGTCTGAGTCTCCTTCAGGTTCTGACGGGCGTCGACGATCTGGGCGACATGCTCAACCGTCTGTTCTACTACGGCAAGGTTTCCGACAAGCAGGCCCAGACCATTCAGGAGGTCAAGGACCTTAAGCAGCAGCTCACCGATAAGCAGACCGAGCAGGAGAAGAACGTCGCCGCGACGCAGAAGAAGGTCGACGAGCTCAATGCCCAGCAGGCTGAGGCCCAGAGTGTCGTGAACTCCCTGGATTCACAGCTGCAGGCCGAGCTTGCTGCCGAGGCCGAGGCCAACGCCGCGCTTCAGGCTGGCATCAATGCCAGCACCGCCGAAAAGGCCACGGTGAGCAACGACACTGCCGGTACGACCGAGAACACCAACAATGGTGGCGGTACGACCAACAACGGCGGCGGCAACACGCCCGCGCCCGCGCCCGCTCCTGCCCCCACGCCGCAGCCCGTGACGCCCGCTCCGACTCCGACGCCTTCCGCACCGAGCCAGTCCGTTGACGGCGGTACCGTTGTTTCGCGCGCCTACAGCAAGCTCGGATACGCTTATTCCTGGGGCGGCATTGGACCGAACAGCTTTGACTGCTCCGGTTTTGTAAGCTATTGCCTCACGGGCCGCTATTGCCGCCTGGGCACCACCGGCACCTTCATGGGTTGGACCCGCGTGTCCGATCCGCAACCCGGCGATGTTGTGGTTAACTCCTACCATACAGGCATCTATATCGGTAATGGTCAGATGATCCATGCTTCCGACTACAAAACGGGCGTCATCATCAGCTCCGTCGCTGCTGGCATGAACAACAATTACATTTTCGTGCGCTACTAATTTATTACTGCAGCGAACGAACGTGGGCCTCGCGATCTTGAGTCACGAGGCCCATTCTTTTTTTCCCTTACCGTTTGGCATATGATCAGTACGGCTATCTAGTATTCAAAACTAGATAGCCGTACTGATCAATCAAAAAGATGGCTATAATTGTTGGGGAACAATTAGAAAGGACCCTCAATGAGCTGGGCACTTATCTCCGATTCGAGCTGCAATCTTCGCGATTGGCAACCAACCGCACCTCATACCACCTTTGCATTTGCACCCCTTAAGATCCGAGTGGGGGAGCGTGAATTCGTTGACGACCTCTCGCTCGATGTTCACGAGCTCAATTGCGCCGTGCAGGCGGAGTCGAGCGCTTCTTCGAGCGCCTGTCCAAGCGTAGGGGAGTGGGCCGAACTCTTCAGACTTGCCGACAAGACGATCTGCATGCCCATCTCTGAGGGCGTCTCGGGAAGCTACAATGCTGCTGCTACGGCACGCGATATGGTACTTGCCGAGGAGCCCAACCGCCAGATTCACCTGGTCAATTCGCGGGCAGCGGGCGGCAAGATGGACCTGATCTTCTTACTGTTTGATCGATATCTTGCATGTAACCCGGATGTTTCCTTTGAGGACGCCTGCGCTTACTTTGATAGCTTGGAGCAGAACAGCAAGATCCTCTTTAGCCTGTGTAATTACGAAAACCTTGCGAAGGCCGGACGCATTCCTAAGGCAGCCGGCGTCATTGCCAACAAGCTCAATATCCGCATTTTGGGCACGGCGAGCGAAGCGGGCAAAATTGAACTCGTTGGGCACACGCGCGGCGAAAAGAAGATGCTCACCAAGATTGTCGACACCATGGAGGCCGAGGGTTTCACGGGCGGCGAGGTCATCATCGATCACGTTGAGAACGAATCTGAAGCCCAGGCGCTTACCAGCCGCATTGTGGAGCGCTGGCCAGGCTCCAAGACTATCATCATGCCCTGTAACGGGTTAGATTCATACTATGCCGAGATGCACGGCCTCATCATCGGCTACGGCATGGACGTGGCTTCGGGCCGATAATGTCCAACTAGACAAACGCACGGGCGGGATAAGGGGCCACTGGCCTCTTATCCCGCCCGTTTTATACCTCGGTTAGCTATTAAACCCATTGAACTTTAGATAGCTCATCAGGTAGGCCTTCGAAACGAAGGACGATACTGCACTGCGTACAAGCAGCGACTCGCGCGTAACCTGATGTGCGGTATCGGGCACGGGAGTCTGCTCGACGGAAAACGCCGCACGAATCGATGCCTCAAGTTGATCGACTACATAATCGAAAGCCGTCGGAGCGTCGTAGCTCAAGCGCTGAATATTAAAAAGCGCCTGAACCGCAGCGATAGGCAGCACCTGCTTAAAGATACAAATGGCGATGAGACGCGCAATCTGCTCACGGCCATACTGCTTTTTAACCGGAGCAGGAACGAGGCCGACCTTCACGTAGTTATTGATCATCGATGGCGTGATAACGGGTTGCTCTACGCAAATCGAAAGCGGCTCCATCCACTGCGCAACATATTCAATAACCTGATCGCAATAGAGCGATACGTTGGGCAGCTGGTCATAGCGTGGCAGGCTCAAAGTGTTAAGTTTACCCACCATATCGGACTGAATAAATGCGTCCGGCAGTACCGTCGGTTGAATATCCTCCGGCTTAATGCCGACCAACGTATCGGACATCGGGATAACATGTTTGACGTGGTTCATCAGAGGCCTCCGTTCGTTTGCTATATTGTATTCTAGGTTATCTAGTTTTGCATACCACATAGCCGCTAAGTAAAAGTGGTTGGACTGCACATTGATGCATCGTCCAACCACTTTGTTTAAAGATCGCAACCTTACATAAGATATATTATCGTACTTATCCGCGTCGGAAAGCGTATACGCTGGTTGCTGCTATGGCTCCGTCCGAAACGGCGGTCACAACCTGGCGTAAACGCTTGGAACGGATATCGCCGGCTGCGAATAAGCCGGGCGTACGGGTAGCCATCGAATCGTCGGTAAGGATGCCGCCGTCGGGAGCCAGATCGACTAGATGCTCAACAAGTTCGGTATGTGGCTGCGTGCCGGTAAAGACAAAAATGCCAAATGAGCCAGGTTCAAAGGTCTCGGCTTGCGTTTTGCCGCTCGCATTGTCCTTGAACGTAATTGTCATGGGTATCGCTTCACCAGAAAGCTGAACAATACTAGTTTGGTACCTAACTGAAATATTGTCCTTAGCGAGCACTTTATTCACAACGCCCTCGGGTGCACGGAACTGATCGCGACGCAGCACAATGGTCACGCTGCTGGCAATGTCGGACAGGAACAGCGCCTCCTCGCATGCCGAATTGCCGCCTCCAATAACAAAGACCTGCTTGCCGTGGAAGAACATGCCGTCACATGTTGCGCAATACGAAACGCCCCGACCGCGATACGTGTCCTCGCCAACAAAGCCCGCAGGACGCGGCGTGGCGCCCATGCACGCAATGACGCTCTTGGCCGCTGTGTCGCCCATATCATGATGGATGGTAAATTGAGCCGCATCGGCATCGTAGTCGACGCCTGTCACCATACTCCATTCAACCCGAGCCCCCAGGCCTTCAGCATGCTGTTGGAACCGCTCACCAAGTTCGGCACCGGTCAGCAGCGGAATGCCAGGATAATTCTCAATCTCGTTGGATGTGGCGATCTGTCCGCCAGACATGCCCTGCTCAAAGACGGTCGTCGTCAGGTTGGCGCGCGCTGCATAAATAGCGGCAGCATAGCCCGCGGGTCCGCCGCCGATAATCGCAACATCGATTGTCTGATCGGTAGTCATGAAGAGTCCTCTCATCGAAACGTTGTCGTTCTTTGCGCTCATACCCAAATTTACGTGAACGTGACACTCATGCACTACAATGATAAATCCGTATTACAACGTCGAAGGGGAGTTATCGATGAATCAGACGCAGACGAGCGACGACGCTCCCCTGCTCACGCACAGCACTCCCCAATCGGAGCAATCCACGCTCTTGGCTCAGCAAAAACCTCTCGTGACCATCGTGCACGCCTCGGTCGGCTCGGGCCACAAGGCCGCCGCAAATGCGATTGCGCAGGCATTCGACCTCATCCGCGGCACCAATGGCATCCCCGAAGATGTTGATATTGAAGTGCTCGATATCCTTGATTTTGGACGAATTAAATTCGACGGCAATAAGACCGCGGCTTCTTTTACGGGAGCCACGCGCCCCATTTACGACCTGACCTGGCGGTATACGCTTACGGGACATCTTCTCTGGGGTGGCGGCACGGCATGGTCGCGAATTATGTTCCCCGCCTTCAACGAATATATTCGTAACCGCAGGCCCATAGCCGTGGTCGCAACGCACATCACGGCAGCCAACGTTGCCGTGGGCGCCCGCGTAATTACGGATATCGATTATCCGGTCATCTGCGTCCCGACCGACTACGAAGTCGAGGGCTGGTGGCCCCACAAGGACACCGATCTATTCTGTGTTGCCAACGAATTTATGGCCGAAACGCTGCGACCGCGCAAGGTGCCCGAGGCAAAGATTCGCATTACCGGCATTCCTATTCGCGCCGGATTCGACACGGATTACGATCGCGAGGAAGAGCTAGCCAAGTTCAACCTCCCCATCGACAAGACCGTCGTGCTGGTAATGGCCGGTGCCAGCCTGCCTCAGCCTTACGTCCGCTTTCGCGCGGCGATGGACCACACACTCCCCTTCCTGCGCAGCTTCGAAGACATGCACTTTGTCTTTTTGCCCGGCAAAGACGTGGAGTATGCCACCCGGCTGAAGACGCTCTTCGATGCCATGAAGCTCGAGAACGTCACGGTGTTGGACTATGTCGACGACATGGCTGCCCTCATGCACGGTTGCGACCTGGCGATCCTCAAATCGGGCGGACTCACGGTCACCGAGTGCCTATGCGCACATCTGCCGATGATCCTGCTGGGCAAGTCCTATGGCCAGGAAAAAGCCAACACCACCATGCTCACCGGCATGGGCGCCAGCATGCACGTCACCACGGCACGAGAGCTCATCGTAACCCTGCGCCACCTGCACGACCATCCCGAGTCGCTTAAAGCGCTGCTTATCAATGGCGAAGTGCTGCGCCGTCCACGCGCAGCCGAAGACATCGCCGTCGCCACCATGGAACTCGTAGGCAAACCCCAAAAGCGCAAACGAGCCTTCTGCCGCTTCTACTGGGGCGGAAAACCCGCGCATATCCGCTAGCATTGGATTGTCCGCTTACCTGCGGGAGGCCCCTATATATCATTCCATGCTCAAACATTCTCGCTGCGCTGCGAAACTGTGCGTGGAACGATATATAGGGGCCTCCCACAGGTAAGCTGCGTTTACGTACTAGCAGCTACACCAGATTCCCCACCATTAGAACCTGCAAAGGCGAAAACGGAAATCATAAATATAGTAAGCCGATGCGAGAAAGGAGGTTTTCCTTTATCGCATCGGCTTACTAGAAAGAAAGGCTTTTATTTTTCAAGCGAGTAACCGCCCGCCCGCCTCTCACACATATCGTTCCACGCGCAGTTTCGCAGCGAGCGAAGCGACGCGAGAATGTTTGAGCATGGAATGATATGTGTGAGAGGCGGGCGGGAGGGATACGAGCGCCCCTAGGCGACACCGCTGGAGCCGAAGCCTCCTTTGCCTCGGTCGGTTTCGTCTAGTTCTTCTACTTCTGTGAGGTTGACCGTGGGGACTTCTTGGATGACGAGCTGGGCGATGCGGTCGCCTTTGTTGATTTGGATGTTGTTCTTGGGGTCTAGGTTGATGAGGATGACTTTGAGTTCTCCTCGGTAGTGGGCATCGATGAGGCCAGGAGTGTTGACTATGGAAAGGCCTTGCTTAATGGCTAGGCCGCTGCGGGGCTGGACGAAGCCGGCATAGCCGTCGGGCAGGGCGATAGCTAGGCCCGTGGAGACCAGACGACGCTCAAAGGGCTTCAGAATGCAATCCTCGTTGGCTCGGAGGTCAAGACCGGCATCCGTGGGATGTGCGTATTTGGGAAGTTCGACGGTTGGGTCGAGACGTTTAATGTTAACGGTAATGTTGGACATGAAATCACCTTAGCTTATCGAGCTCTTGCAGAAACTCATCGACGTCTTTGAAATCGCGATAGACCGAGGCAAAGCGGATGTAGGCCACTTTATCGATCTTGGCCAACCGCTTAAGAACCATATCGCCCAGCTCATGAGACGTAACGGCTGTGAGCGTACGGGAGCGAAGCTCAACCTCAATATCATCAATGATGTCGTTGAGCTTTTTCGTGTCGATATCTCGCTTGATCGTGGCTCGCATCAAACCGACCAGAAGCTTATTGCGATCGAACCGTTGCTTGGTTCCGTCTGACTTAATGACCTCGATTGGGTCTTCACATCGCTCGAACGTTGTAAAGCGATAGTTACACGAGCAACATTCGCGACGGCGCTTAATGGTGTTATTAGACTCCTGCATACGGGAATCAACGACGCGGG
>CAVKNR010000063.1:0-7249 GCA_963657575.1 Sodaliphilus sp. | reverse complement strand
GAACCTCCTCGGGAATCTCCAGCGAGTCGACACGCGAGACGCCTTGGACGGTCGATGTTCGCCGCAAATTCTTGGCGACGGCCGCGACAGCACCCGAGATCATCTCGCCCAACGTTCCCTCACAGATTGTGCGGTCCATAAACCTTAGTGGCCCCGCAGCTCCCTTTTGAGCTCCCACGTGGACAGCCACATCAATGAAGAGCTTGGGATAGAACTGCTGAGGGTAAACGCCCGCGGCAAGGAGGCCGGCCTTGGTAACATTGCCCTGGAAGTCGAGGAAATTCAGACGCTCCATCTTTGTCTTCTTGTCCGCCGCACCGCGCATCGCTCGAGGCGTCAACGAATAGGCACGCTCTATCGTGCGGTCGACCAGCGACTCGTCGAGATCGCCCACACTCGTGCCGGGCACCGCATCGCGATCGCTAGGACTCGTCCGCTCATATGACGGCAGTGCCAAAACCTCGGTCGACGAAAGCGGGACATCTTTGTCATCGATGCGTTTGTAGCTGCCACCTTGAGCGCCCCGATCTATGACATAGCAAGGCTTGCTCGACGGGTCGAGCTCCTCAATCGTGATGACGAGAACGATGACGTCCTGAAGCTCCACTCGCTCGATCCTGCGGAGAATGCCGCGGATAGATTTCCTTCGTCCCTCAGTTATCTCTCGTAATTATCTCTCATCTTTCTGTTATCTCTCATATTAGAGATGAGCGAGAGATGAAAGATAAGATGTCTGCTATCTGTTTCATATAAACATGTTTTTACTGGTAAAACAATCAGTATTGAGATAATTCCATGATTGTTTGTCTCTCTGCTGCTCAGTTATCTCTCATATTTATCTCTCGTCTTTCTGCTATCTCTCGTATTAGTGACGAATGAGAGATGAGAGATACGTGAGTGATGGACGAGCGTGGATTATTGGACAGTCAGAAAATGAGCGTGGATATTTGGACGGTTTTTGGGCTTTTGGCAGCCGATTTCATCCGAAAATCCACGCTCATTTGGTGGGCGTCCGAATTTCCACGCTCGTGTGTCCGAAAATCCACGCTCATCCGGCAGATTGGTCGAGGGCCCCATATGGGTATAATCTCGAGGATTCGACTCGATTCGCCCCCGCTGGGGCGTCAAAGGAGACTGCATATGCCCACTACCTCAACCGACCCGCGCGCCGCTGCCGCCGCACTGCTAGTGCCCGGCACTACCTGCCACGGCTTTGCCGTCGAGCGCCGCGAGACCGTGCCCGAGCTCGACTCGGACGCCTACGTGCTGCGCCACACCGCCTCGGGCGCTCGCCTGCTGTACCTGGCATGCGACGACGAAAACAAGGCCTTTGCCATTGGCTTTAAGACGCCGCCGGCCGATTCCACCGGCGTGTTCCATATTCTTGAGCACTCGGTCCTGTGCGGATCGGCAAAGTTCCCCGTCAAGGAGCCGTTTGTCGACCTGATCAAGAGCTCCATGCAGACGTTCCTCAACGCCATGACCTACCCCGACAAGACCATCTACCCCGTTGCCACCACCAACGAGCAGGATCTGTACAACCTGATGGACGTGTATCTGGACGCGGTGTTCAACCCGGCCATCTATACCAAGCCCACCATTTTTGAGCAGGAGGGCTGGCACTACGAGCTGGACCTGCCGGAGGACGCCGAGGGCGACAGCAGCTCCGCGAGCCTGCGCGAGGGCACGCTGCGCTATAACGGCGTGGTGTTCAACGAGATGAAGGGCGCGCTGTCCGACCCCATGAGCGTGCTGGACGATGCCGTCAACGCCGCGCTCTATCCCGACACCGCCTATGCGCACGAGAGCGGCGGCGACCCGCGCGCGATCCCTGCGCTCACCTACGAGCAGTTCCTGGATACGCACGCGCGCCACTACAATCCTTCCAACTCCTACATCACGCTCTACGGCGACCTGGACGTGAACCGCGCCCTGGCCTTTTTGGACGAGCGTTATCTGTCGCAGTCGAGTGCCGCGAGCCGCCGCATGGACGCCGCCGTTACCGCCGGCGAGGACCCGTCCGCGCTGGCGCCCAATCCGCTGGACGTGCAGGCGCCTGTAACCTGCGAGTATAAGCGCGTCGAGATGACCACCACGCCCGAGAACGCCCTGGTAGGCTTGGGTCTTGTGCTGGGCAGCGCGCTCGATCGCAAGCGCACGATCGCGGCGGATATCCTGTTCGAGGCGCTGCTGGGCTCCAACGAAGCGCCGGTTAAGAAGGCCATTCTGTCCGCCGGCCTGGGCGGCAACGTGGCGAGCTACACCGCGGCCGAGAGCCTGCAGCCCTACGAGCTCATCATGCTGCAAAACGCGCAGCCCGGCGTGGCGCGCGAGCTGCGCCGCGTGTTCCAGGACGCCTGCCGCGACCTGTGCGAACACGGCGTTCCGCGCGAGCGCCTGGAAGCCATCATCAGCAGCAACGAATACGACCTGCGCCAGCGCGACTACGGTATCGCCGACGGCGTGGCCATTGCGTGCGATGCGCTGAGCACGTGGCTCTACGATGACGACGCCGCGACGCTGGCGCTCAAGTACGGCCCGGTGTACGAGGAGCTGCGTGGCGAGCTGGACGGCAGCTACTTTGAGGACCTGCTGCGCGAGCTGGTGCTGGAAAACGACCACATGACGCTCGTCGAGCTGGTGCCGGTGGACGCCGCTGAGGGTTCGGAGGGTGCCGAGGCCGCCGAGCTGGCAGCCAAGCGCGATGCCATGACCGATACCGAGCTGGCCGACGTGGTCGAACGCACGGCCGCGCTGCGTGCCGCGCAGGAGGCGGAAGACACGCCCGAGGCCAAGGCCACGCTGCCGCGCCTGCGCGTGTCCGACATTGGCGAGGCGCGCCCCGAGCCGCCGCTGGTCGTGGACACGACCGCACCCATCCCCTGCCTGCGCCACGGCATCCCCACCAACCGTCTGGCCTACGCCATGCAGTATTTCGACCTGAGCTGCGTCGCGTTTGAGGACCTGCCCTATGTGACACTGCTCTGCCGCCTGCTTAAGCAGCTGCCCACGCGCGAGCACTCGGCCGAGGAACTCGATAACTTGCTCGCCGGCAAGCTCGGCTTTTTGAGCTTTACGACCGAGGTCATGACCCAGCCCGACGTGGACGGCGTGCGCCCCTACTTGCTGGTGAGCGCCGGCGCCCTGTCCGAGAAGATCGATGCGCTGGCAAGTCTGCCGCGCGAGGTATGGTCGAGCACGCTTTTGGCAGACGCCGACGCCGACCGCGTGCGCGACGTGCTCACGCAGATTCGTATTGGGCTTGAGCAGGGCTTTATCAACAACGGTCACTCGGCGGCGCTCGGTCGCGCGATGAGCTACAGCTCGCCTTCGGCCGTAGTGCGTGAGCAGCTCTCGGGCGTAGACTTCTACCTGTTCCTGCGCGATCTGCTCGACCACTTTGACGAGCGCGTGGACGGACTGCGTACCAAGCTTGCCGAGCTGGCGGAGCGCATCTTTGTGGCCGATGGCTGCATGGCGAGCTTTACCGGCAGCGACGAGGACTTTGACGCGTACTGGGATGTCGCGGGCGACCTGGGGCTTGGCGCGGGCGACGGCGCTGCCAGCGGCACGCTCGTGGTGCCGGAGCCGCGCGACCGCCACGAGGCTTTCGTCATCCCCAGCGACATCTGCTTTGCCGCGCGTGCGTGCGATCCGCGTCGCCTGGGCATTGACGTGACAGGCGCTTGGGCCGTGGCTGCCAACGCGCTCTCCTACGACTACCTGTGGAACGAGATTCGCGTGAAGGGCGGTGCGTACGGCTGCGGATTCCGCGCAGCCGGCGAGCGCCAGACGGCGTTCTACACCTACCGCGACCCGGCGATCGATCCTTCGATTGAGCGCGTGAAGCGCGCGGGTGCATGGCTTGGCAGCTTTGAGCCCGACGAGGCCGCCTTTGAGGGCTTTATCGTGAGCTGCGTGAGCGGCATGGACGCGCCGGTGAAGCCGTACGCGCTCACCAAGCGCCGCAACACGACCTACCTGGCCGGGCTCGATCCGCACGCACGCGAGGAGCGCCGCGCCCAGATGCTCGCCGCCACGCCCGGTGAGCTCCGCTCGCTCGGCGCCGACGTGACGCGCATCGCAGCCGAGTCGCCCACCTGCGTCTTTGGCGGCCGCGAAGTCATCGCCAAGAGCAACGCCGGCTTTAACGTAGTCGACCTGCTGGCATAACCACAGCAAGCAAAACCGCCACAAAGGGGACAGGTACCTTTGTGGTGGTTCGAACACTTGTTCTATACGTACATGTGTTCTATAGTATGGGTGATTGCTTCGGGCTTAAATTGCAACTATAATATAGTTGCGGGATGTGAGGCAGGATGACTCGGATCGACAAACTCATCGCCCAGCTGCTTAGCTGTCCTTCAACGTATAGATTCGCTGACTTTCTTAAAGTTATGGCTTCATATGGCTTTGAAATGGACCGCAAAGGCAAGACATCCGGATCGCGCGTTCGCTTCTACAGGCCATCAGATGGCAGGATGTTCGTAATGCACGCGCCTCATCCATCTGACGAATTGACAGCGGGGACCATTCGAAACATCGTTCGCTTTCTGCAAGATGTCGGAGGTAGTCATGAGTAACGTTTTGGCATACAAGGGTTATTTCGCCCCGGTCGAGTTCGATGCCGAACAGCATGTGCTAACAGGTATGGTCGCCGGCATTAGGGACGCAATCGTATTTGAAGGCTCCACGGCTGAAGAAGTGGAGCAATGCTTCCACGACGCCGTCGACGATTACCTTGAGTTTTGCGCCGAGAAGGGCAAGGAACCCGAGCGGGCTTTTAAGGGCTCGTTCAACGTAAGAACGGGCTCTGAGCTCCACAAGCAAGCAGCGCTGGCAGCGGCAAAGAAGGGTGAGTCACTCAATAAGTTTGTGACTGAAGCGATCGCTGCGGCGCTGTGAAGCCAACGTCGAGTCGAAGCCGCCACAAAGGGCGCCTTTGTGGCGGCTTCGACGTTTGCCCAGATAAAACCTGCCAAAATAAACCTGTCACTTTTTGGCAGGTTTGCCAGAGGAGGTTGGGATGGACAAGGCTGAGTTGCGGCGGGCGGTGATTGCCCAGCGCGATGCTCTTGATTTAGATGTGCGGACGGCGAAGTCTACCATTATCTGTGCGCGGCTTGTTGAGCTGTTGGATCGCTCGGATGCCGTGGCGCCGCACACCGTTGCCGCCTACGCCGCGATGGGTTCCGAGGCAGACCCTGCCACGTTTGCCGTCACGGCCGCCAAACGTGGCTGGCGCGTAGCCTATCCGTGCATGCTCTCGGCAATTGATGCCGCAGCTTGTGGCCAGCGCATGTGCATGCGGGCAGTTGCCGCCGACGATGCGTCCGCGGCTCCGTTTATCGCCCACCCCACGCGGGCCTTCGCGGCCACGGACATCGACAGCGACCGCTTCCCTATCGTGCCTGCCGAAGCTCTCGACATGATCGTCGTGCCGCTCGTGGCCTTCGACCAAACCGGCGCGCGCCTGGGCTACGGCGGCGGTTGTTACGACCGCTACCTGCCTATGCTCTCGCCCGCATGCCAAATCATCGGCATCGCCTTTGACGAGCAGCGCGTCGACCACATCCCCATCGATGCCCACGACCTGCCGCTACCCCACATCATCAGCGCCTGATCGCCGCCGTATCGCACCCGCAAGATGAGCGTGGAAAATCTCCCACTTTGAGCCCCCTTACGAGCCAAAAGTGGGAGATTATCCACGCTCAACCATTGCGCGTCCAGATTTCCACGCTCGTCCGTCCGGATTTCCACGCTCGTGCGGCTCAACGCCCTGCAACCGCCTCAACACGCACGCGGCACGCCGGCAACTTTGAGCTTGCGATCAAGCTTTCCCGGATCCCTCAGATCATCCCAGCACAAGCGCACAATCTTGCAGTTATCAAGCAGCGAAAGCCTCGACTCGCGCTGGCGCTCATCAAACTGCGCCTTTGCGAGCTTGCCCTCCTCCGCCGCCTTCTCGCTTTTAACGAATCCGTCAAATTCCCCGATGATCAGCCGATCTCCCACGCGCCATAAGTAGTCGACGCGATACGGCCGTCCCGGCTCAACCGGGTCGAACAGCTCAATTTGCAGCTCCGGCGTCTGCCAGCCGCGCTCGATCATCAGGGTGCGCGCCTTGGACTCGCCACCGCTTTCCGACAGGCCGTCGGCACACCGTGCAACACTTCGCGCCGCCACAACACCGCGTCGATTCAGGCCAAGCTTGTCGACCGTCTCAACGAGATGTTCCTTCGACAAAAGCTGCTCATGGAGCGCCGAGTCCGCAATGATCAAGCCCTCGACAAACGATGCATCGACCAGGCAATCCGTAATCGTTTGATCGATATCGGTCACGGCAATGTCCATCTGGGTGGCCCGTGTTTGACGAACATAACGATGGCGAACGACCTGAGAGCCCGGCGTCGTTGATTGTGCCGGTGCCACGGCGATATGGATGTGCGTCAAATTGGCATGCGAAACCGAAAGACCGTAGATAACAGCCGCCGTATAGGAGCAAAATGTCCAGTCGGGGTGCTTTTGCGCAAGGGCCCGCACTCGATGCAGATAGCGCTGACGAAACTTTAGCTCGGACCAGTATTCCGGGCGCGCATACAGCCCCGGCATGACCATCTCGAGGCTCCCCGCCGCCATCCGTCGCTCAATCTGCTTTGCTTCCGCCGCCGTGCGTGCGTACACGCAACTCATCTTCTGTTCGCATGCCTCGATATGACTCGCAAGCCTTTGATGCGCCGTCGCGTTTCCCATGTCGCCTCCCAGCTCTCGGACGGCGCAAACGTACCAGACGGTTTCATGCGAAGTCTGACAAAATGCTGACCAAAAGCTGACCAAATGCTTGACGGGTTTATGCATTTACTATTGAGGACTTCATTTCTGCAGGTAGAGAAGTTGCCGAGAGGTCCTTATCTCCACATTTAGAGACCTCGGCCCATCGAATCATCAGAAAGATAATACCGTCGAGATTCAAGACTACGCCAAACGCGACTTTGCCTCTGTGCGCGCCATCTTGTGGTTGAACCATCGGCATCTATATGCTGAAAATCGAGAGAGGAAAATCTCCCGTTTTGAGCCTGCTATCAAGCCAAAAACGGGAGATTATCCTCTCTCGATCAGCAAGCGTCCGAAAATCCTCGCTCGTGTGTCCGGATATCCACTCTCGTCGCGCGCCACAGCTACGGCGTCCCGACGGCCTAGTGCTCCTCGCCGGCGCGGGCCAGGTCGTAGGGCGTGGTCTGGTAGACGT
>CAVKNR010000062.1:0-7300 GCA_963657575.1 Sodaliphilus sp. | reverse complement strand
TCCAAGCAGGTCAACGGCGCCAAGAAGGTGCTGACGGCAGCCGCGCTTACCTATGTGGCCGCAGCGCTCACCTCGATTATTCAGCTGCTCTACCTGATGGCTCGCTATAACAGAAACTCCAACCGATAACAAATGGGATCGACGGGCGCCGTGGGGATTTGTGTCCCCGCGGCGCTGTACTATGTGTTGGACTTGAATTTGCGCAGGGCCGGAGCCCATGTGCACGATGACGAAAGGGGGCTGCGTGGCAGGCTGGAATCTGACCGGCAATACCGTTTCCGCCGAGTTCGACGGATCGGACGAGCGGGAGCGCAAAGAGCTCAGCGTGAGCCAAGCGGTGGAGATCGCCGCCGGTGCGCTCGATGCCATTCCGCAGCTGAGCGTTTTGGGTGAGGTCACGGGTTTTCGTGGTCCCAATGCCCGAAGCGGCCACTGCTACTTCCAAATCAAGGACGACTCGGCCGCCGTTGACTGCATCATCTGGAAGGGCGCCTACCTTAAGCGCACCTTCGATTTGCGTGACGGCATGCAGGTGAGCTTTAAGGGCAGCTTCAATCTCTATAAGGCCACGGGCCGCATGAGCTTTGTCGCTCGCTCGTTTTCGCTGGCGGGGGAGGGCCTGCTGCGTCAACAAGTGGCTCAGTTGGCCGAAAAGCTGCGTCGCGAGGGCCTGATGGACGAAGCGCGCAAGCGCCGCATTCCGGTGTTTTGCTCGCGTGTGGCGGTCGTCACCTCGCTTTCGGGTGCCGTAATCGACGACGTTAAGCGCACATTGCGCCGTCGCAACCCGCTCGTCGAGCTTGTCTGCGTGGGCGCAAAGGTCCAGGGCGAGGGTGCGCCGGCAGAGCTTATTGAAGGCTTGCACCGCGCCGCTGCCATTACGCCGGCGCCCGATTGCATTTTGCTCGTGCGTGGCGGCGGTTCCTTCGAGGACCTCATGACCTTTAACGACGAGGAGCTTGCCCGCGCGGTGGCAGCTTGTCCCGTGCCCGTGGTGACCGGTATTGGGCATGAGCCTGATACCTCGATCTGCGATATGGTGAGTGACCGTCGCGCCTCCACGCCCACGGCGGCGGCCGAATCGGTGGCGCCGGCTATGACGGAGTTGGCCGACGTGCTCGAGACACGCCATCAGCGTCTGGGCGCCGCGATGGCATCGATGATTGGGTCGGATCAGGTTGATTTGGAGATGCTCGACCAGCGCGGTCGTCGGGCCTGGGACACCTATACGGCTCGTCTGGGCGATGCGCTCGATGCAGCCGCGTGCCGCCCGTGCCTCAACGACCCCACGTTTATGGTCGAGCGTCGCGAGTCTGAGCTCGCCCTGACGGCCGATCGTCTGTCGGGCGCCATAACGCGTTCGGTTGGGGCCTTCCGCTCCAACTTCGAGCGTCTGCCCGAGCGCTTGGTTGCAAGCACCTCGGGGCTCGATGGCAAGCGCCATGCGCTCGCACTTGCGAGTTCCCGTCTGGAGCATCAGGGGCGCACGATGCTCAGCAAACCCGCGTCCGACCTGGGCCGAGCTGCCGCGTCGCTCGATGCCTTGTCGCCGCTCAAGGTGCTTGCCCGCGGTTACTCCATCGCGTACAGCGATGACGGTGTGGCTACGAGCGCTAAGACCTTTAAGCCCGGCGATGCCATCCGCGTGCGCATGGCAGACGGCAACGTGGCGGCAACGGTCGATACGGTCGAGTAGGCCGCGTTTCATAGCGATAAACCTTTAGGAAAGGAAACAGATATGGCAGAGAAGACCCCGGTCGAGCAGCTTACGTACAAGCAGGCCTCGCAGGAGCTGGAGCTCATCATCCGCAGCCTGGAGTCGGGCGATATGGAGCTCGAGGAGTCGCTCGAGAGCTACACCCGCGGCGTCGAGCTCCTCAAGAGCCTGCGCACCCGCCTGTCCGATGCCGAGCAGAAGGTCTCGGTGCTCCTGAAGGACGTCGACGGCAACGACGTGCTCGCCGACGGCGAGGCCGCCAACACCGACGACAACCTCTCGTTCTAACCATCTCGACCAAATATAATTACCTTGGTCTGTAAGAAAGGAACCAGCTATGTGTGATTGCATCTTCTGCAAAATCGCCAACCACGAGATCCCCTCGACCGTTGTCTATGAGGACGACCACGTCATCGCGTTCGACGACCTTAACCCCCAGGCGCCGGTCCACACGCTCGTGATTCCCAAGAAGCACTACAGCGACATCGCCGACAACGTGCCTGCCGAGACCATGGGCGCCATGGCTCACGCCATCCAGGAGGTCGCCAAGGCCAAGGGTCTGGAGGACGGCTTCCGCGTCATCTCCAACAAGGGCGTCAACGCCGGTCAGACCGTCATGCACTTCCACATGCACGTCCTCGGCGGCAAGAACCTGGGCGAGGACCTCATCTGAGGGCGCACAGCCCGTCGCCTTGGCTGCCTTTGGAGTAATCTATGCAGCTTTCTCAACTCGAATACCTTCAAGCGGTAGCGAACTACGGCGGCGTGCGCAAAGCGGCTCGCGCCGTTCACGTGAGCCCACAGGCCGTTTCGTCGGCAATCAAAAAGTTGGAATCTGAGTATCAGATTGCTTTGCTCGACCGATCGGCGGGGGAGGCTGTTTTGTCTCCGGCGGGCAGAGAATTTGCGCGTCATGCACGCGTGATCCTGGCACAAGTCGACGATCTCAAAAAGTACGCTCAATCGGGGAACGGCGGCGTTTCGCCCGACGGCCACTTCCGTCTTTACGCCCCCTGTCTTCACGGGCGGGGGCGTCTTTTTGCCGAAAACTGGTACGACTCGTTTGAAAGCTCGCGCCCCCAGATTCACCTTGATGTTTGGCATCAGCCAACGGCCACATGCTTTGAATCACTTGTGCTTGGCATTTCGGATGCGGCCATCTCATTTGAGGAACCAAGGGATAGTGTCCTTTCTTCGAAATACTTGGGTGAAAAGGAGCTCAAGGTTCTTTCGTGTCCAGCGGGTCATCAATCTGTGGGTGCTATGACCGTTCGTGAGTTGCTGGGCGGCAGGCTGGCTGTTCCCATTAATTTGTCACCCTGTCTCAATGCAATCAACCAATGTCCCGAGGCTCAGCTGGTTAATTTCCGCTTCCGCGACGTCGAATACGAAAACAGGGCGCAGACTGAGTTTCTTCAAGCCGGGGGATTGATATTGAGTTTTTCTGGCTCTTCTCTCGCAACAGATGGACTGGAAGTGAGCGAGTGCTCCATTGAAGGCTCGCATGACGTGGCCTTGCCCATCTATTTTTGCTATCGACAAAATGCCTGGACCGATCGACACCAGACGGTATTTCTTCACCTATTGCGTCATCTTGCTTCGTGAGGCCATTTGGCCTCGTGTCGTCAAGTGAATGTTGACGCCTTGTAACACATGACTGACGGCTTTGCCCTCATGCTTTTCCAAGATTTCGGTTTGGGCTATTGGCTCTTGGAGGGCGGAGCATGAAAAACCGTACGGTTTTGCTTTATATGACGTTCGTTTTTCTGTCGAACTTCAGCACCATTTTGTATTTTCTGACGGTTTATCTTGAATTCGTCGGATTCTCGATGGTAGCGATTTCTAGCATGATGATTGCATACCAAGTGAGTAAGTTCATTCTTGAGGTTCCTACTGGTTATATTGCTGACAGGTTTGGACGAAAGACAAGCGGTCTCGTTGGCGTCGTGGGAATGCTTGGATACTACGCCGCCCTACTTTTCGCCCGTTCTCCTCTGCTTTTAATCGGCGCGTTTGCTCTCAAAGGATTTGCAGTTGCATGTGTGAGCGGATCCATAGAAGCGATCTACATTGACAGCGTCTCTCAGGACCAGCTCGTAAGACTTAATGTCGTTGAGCGATTTGTTTTCTATGCCTCTTATGCCATCTCCGCTTGCGTGGGCGGTTTCATTTCGTCTGTCGGTGCATATCTCATTGGTCTTTCGGCAGATATCATCGCAATGGTGTTGACGTTGGTTGTCGTTGCCTGCATTCCTGAGATGCGAAGAGGGGACACTGCAACGACACCTAAGCGTGGAATTAGCCCGAAGATGATCGGTGCCGCTATTGCGCGTAACGGCATTCTTCGTTCAGCGTTCATCATGGACTGCTCTCAGGCATTTGCTTTTGTCGCCCTGGAAGACTTTTTCTCACCGCTGCTTGCGGGTCGCGGAATGAATGCCGTCGCTTCGGGTGTGACCATTGCGGTCCAGCTCCTTGCCTCGGCTTCCATGGGGCTTATTGTGCCGAGTGTGATTGCTCATGTCGACAAGGGCCGTTTTGCGCGTATTTGCGGCATCGTGCGCCTTTTCCTGACTGCTCTGTTTTTGATTCCCTTTACTCCGGTCTATTTGCTGCCCGTGTTCTATGTACTGCAGACGGTTGCTTACTCGTTATTTGCTCCAATTAAATACTCAATTTTTCAAAATGCTGTCGATTCTTCGATGCGCTGTTCACTGATTTCGGTCCAAAGCCAGATGGTGGCGGTGGGTGCCATCCTTTTCTATCTGTTCAATGCTGCGTTGAGCAGCATCGCGGGCATTCGAGTCATATTGCTTGTAGCGCTCGGGATATCTTCTTTGGTGTATATCCCCGCGCTCTTTCGTCTTACAAGTCAAAGGCCATGAGTATTTGGGCATCGATAACTTATATATCAACGCAATAAACCCGAGCGCGAGGGCGTTTGGGTTTATTATTGAAGCGTATGTAACCTGGCGGCGCCACACCGCCTGTTAGTAGGGAGACACATGAACGTTCTGGTCGTCAACGCAGGATCTTCGACGCTTAAGTATCAGGTCATCGATACCAAGTCCCACAAGGTGTCCGCAAAGGGCTCCTGCGAGCGCGTCTGCTTTACCGGCGGTACCTTCACCCACGCTGCCAACGGTTCCAAGAAGGTGATCGAGAACATCGAGTTCCCTGACCACAAGGTCGCCATCGAGGTCGTTCTGAAGGACCTCGAGGCCAACGGCGTCAAGATCGAGGGCATCGGCCATCGCATCGTTCAGGGCGGTTGGTACTTTGGCGACTCCTCCCTCGTCGACGAGGACGTCCTCGCCAAGATCCGCGAGGTCGCCCCGCTGGCGCCGCTGCACAACAACCCCGAGGCCAACGTTATCGAGTACTGCCTGGAGCAGTATCCCGATCTGCCCAACGTCACGGTCTACGACACCGCTTTCCACTTCAACATGCCCGAGGTCGCCAAGACTTACGCCCTGCCCAAGGATGTTTGCGACAAGCTGCACATCCGTAAGTACGGCGCCCACGGCACCAGCTATCGCTACATCTCCAAGAAGGTCGCCGAGATGACCAACGGCGAGGCCCGCAAGGTCGTCGTGTGCCATATCGGCTCCGGCGCTTCCCTGTGCGCCATCGAGGACGGCAAGTGCATGGACACCACCATGGGCTTGACGCCGCTCGACGGCGTCATGATGGGCACCCGCTGCGGCTCCATCGACCCGGCTACCGTGTGCTACCTGCAGCGCGAGGGTGGCTACACCTTCGACGAGGTCGACGAGATGATGAACAAGAAGTCTGGCCTTTTGGCTGTGACCGGTGGCAAGACCAACGACTGCCGCAACGTTGAGGAGCTCGCCGCTGCTGGTGACCCCGAGGCTCAGCTCGCCTTCGATATGTTCGTCTACAAGATTGCCGCTAAGGCCGCCGAGATGGCCACCTCCATGTGCGGCATGGACACCCTGGTCTTTACCGCCGGCATCGGCGAGCACGCTCCGGCCGTTCGCGCTGGCGTGGCCGATCGTCTGGCCTTTATGGGCGTCAAGATGGATCACGCCCGTAATGCCCTGCGTGGCGACGGCGCTTGGTGCCTGTCCGCCAAGGATTCCAAGGTCAAGATTTTCGTCATCCCTACGGACGAGGAGTTCATGATCGCTTCCGACGTCGAGCGCATCGTCAACGGCAAGTAATTGCAAGAGGGGAGGGGCTGGACGACCGAGCGCCGTTCGGCCCCTCTTTTGCGCTCGTTGGGCGATATGCTGATATCTATTTATCAAGATATGATAACTTCTTATTAAAATGCGGCCGCCTTAAGGGGCCTGCGTCGACCGTATTGCACTGCGAAGGAGTCTCATGAACGTACTTGTTGTCAACGCCGGCAGCTCAAGCCTTAAATATCAGCTTTTGGATACCGATACCCGCAAGGTTTTCGCCAAGGGCAACTGCGAGCGTATCGGATCGGACATGGGCATCTTTGGCCACTCCGAGAACGGTGGCGCTAAGCAGACCGAGGAGGTCCCTTTCCCCGATCATCGCTCTGCTATCGCTCGCGTGCTCGAGGAGCTCGAGAAGACCGACTTTACGATTGATGGCATTGGGCATCGTATCGTTCAGGGCGGCTGGCACTTCGATGATTCCGCGGTTGTCGACGACGAGGTTATGGCCAAGATTCTTGAGGTGGCACCGCTTGCTCCGCTGCACAACTACGGCGAGGCCGCAGCGATTGAGTATTGCCGTGAGAAGTATCCGGAGCTGCCCAACGTGGCGGTCTTCGACACCTCGTTCCACATGACCATGCCCGAGGTTGCCTACACCTACGCGCTGCCCAAGGACGTTTGCGACAAGTACCACGTGCGCAAGTACGGCGCCCACGGCACGAGCCACCGCTATGAGTGGATGATGGCCAAGGAGATCCTGGGTTCGCGCTGCCACCGCCTGCTTTCGTGCCATCTGGGCAACGGTGCTTCGCTCGCTGCTATCGAGGACGGCGTGTGCCGCGACACCACGATGGGTCTCACGCCGCTCGATGGCCTGATGATGGGCACCCGTTGTGGTTCCATCGACCCGGCCACCGTGTGCTACCTGCAGCGCGAGGGCGGCTACAGCTACCAGGAAGTCGATGACATGATGAACAAGCAGTCTGGTCTGCTTGCCATCTCGGGCATCTCCAACGACGCCCGCGACATCCGCACGCGCGCCTCCGAGGGCGACGAGCGCTGCCTGCTCGCCTTCGATATGTTCGCCTATAAGGCCATGCAGCAGGCCGGTTCCATGATCGCTTCCATGGCGGGCGTGGACACCATTACCTTTACCGCCGGTATCGGCGAGAACGACTGGTCGATCCGCAAGGCCTTCTGCGATTGCTTTGAGTGGCTGGGCGTACGCATCGACAACAACAAGAACCGCGAGGCCGTGGGCAACGGCCCGCAGGTCATCAGCGCCGCCGGTTCAGCCGTCACGGTCATGGTCATCCCCACCGACGAGGAATACATGATCGCCCACGACGTCGAGCGTCTGACCAAGAACAACTAACGCTCGCATTTGCAAGTAAACGAAAGGCCTCCAGAGCAACAGCTCCGGAGGCCTTTT
>CAVKNR010000061.1:0-7421 GCA_963657575.1 Sodaliphilus sp. | reverse complement strand
TCGAGACCGTCTCCATAATTGGCGATTTTTACGTTCGTGCAATTCGGCGAGCGGCAAGGTTTCCTCGGCAGACGATGCTTTTGACACATGTCACCTTACCGCCAGCGACCACGCAATTGTCGCTCGAAAAAAGTTGAAGTAATTTTTACCATCTTTTTCCTGCGGAGATGTCAATCCGTCAAGCATTTGGTCAGAAATTGGTCAAGTAGTGACTGATACGGTCGGCATCGACAGCCAAAACCAATGGAAGTTTTGGCCCCAGAAGCAGGGAGGTTCCCATGGCATATTACTGGCCCCAGTACGGCGTCGCCATCGAGGTCGACGACGATCCCTATCTCCTGCCTTTCGACGAAGAGGCGTTCCCCGATACGGCGGTCTACCACGTCACCACCGATGTTATCTGCGACCCCGAGTCGTTCTCGGCGCTCGCCCATCACATCGCGCGTATCCACAGCATCGAGCTCCCTCACGACTTCGACGAGCTCATCTACTCGCGCCGCCTGATGCTTCACATGCTCTTTGGAGCGGACCCGTCCACGTTCGCGCGTGTCTACACCACCAAGGACGCCGCATGAGCGCGAAGAAGCCGTCCCGCCTTGCGGGGCTGGGACGTCGCAAGAAACTCGTCGTTGTCTGCCTGGCTATCGCCTGCGCCCTCATCGCCGTAGGGCTATACGCCTGGCAGTCGCAGCCCGTGCCCGAAGCGGGCGCCTCGGTCACGACGGCAGGGAGTAAATCGCGCCAAGAAATCCAGGATGAGCTCGACGCCATCGTCCGCGACAACATGATGACGATCTCGGTCGCGCCGGTCGCACAGTTGCAGGAAGGCGGCAAGTTGCGCGTCAACGTGCAAAACGTCCAAGACAACAAGTTTCCCCAGCGCTTCCGCGTGATTCAAAACGACGAGACCATCTATGAGTCCGGTATGGTCGAAGCCGGCAAGACGGTTGAGACCTGTCCCGCCGGCGATATCCAAGAAGGCGAGGCATATATCGAGATTCAGGCACTCGATGCCAAGACCTACGACACCCACGGCAATCCGACGCGCGTCAAAGTGCGGGTGGCCCAGGCAGAAGGCTAGTGGCCGACGCGCTCGCAGGGGCCGCACCCTGTCCCCATTCGTCCAACCATCACGGAAACAGTCCGTGACGAGCAGAAAGGATCGATTATGAACACACCCATGAACCTGAGCGGAGCCAGGGCACTCGCCGTGGGCGCAGGGCTTACGCTCGCACTTGCGATGGGCGCCGCGCCAACGGCGGCCATGGCAGAGGTGCGCGTTGGAACCACCGATGTGACGGTGAAGGCCGACATTAGCAATGTTTCGTTTAAGGCGCCAACGGTCATCCCCTTTGCCGCCCAAGCCGACGGAAAGCTTGTAGGACCCTCCGACAAGACGATTACCATCGACAACCTCTCGGCATATGGCATCCACGTCACCAACATGAAGGTCACGGCCAAGAACGACTGGACAATCGTTGCAGACGCAAAGACGGGCTCGGCCCAGAACTCCATCGATTTTAAGGTTGGCCCCGATAAGGCAGAAAAGGACGCCAGCTCGGCGACTCAAACTACGGGCCTCGATCTTTCCAAAGACGTAAGCTTCGACATGAAGTACAAGGGCATTGCCGACGGAACGGACAAAATCAAGCTCAATGTGAGCGGCCACGTCGCCCGCGTCACGCGTGACATCTACCACGCCGGCGGTACGGGAGATCAAGTGGCAAGCATCACCTGGACGGTCGAGCCCGGTGCGCACGCCACGTCCTAAGGCGATCGCACTGGCCGCCTTCGTCGGCATCTTGGCGTCGGCGCCCGCCATGGCCTTTGCTCAACAAGAGCAAGCGCAGGCGGCCACAGAAGTGACCGTCGACCTTTCGGGCCTTAATCGCGGCGGCCGTCACGAGCCGCTCGCTCAGACGAGCGACACCCGGCAACTCATTGCGACAGGCGCCGCCACGGTGGGAGCAGGACTGACGTGCCTTGGCCTGCACATCAAACGCAACCAATAGCCAAGCACGACCGGAGTACGCGGCATAGATAGGAGAACCATGGCACCCAAAAACCTTTTGCCCGTCGCCGCGCTCTGCAGCGCACTGGCGAGCGGTATGCCTCTCGCCGTTTGGGCGACGCCCGCCACGGCAAACTCCTTACCGCAAGCTCTGAACCCCGTGGCGAATTCGTCGGGCATCGTCGCCTGCCAACGTTTTTCGCTCGCACACGCCACGGTCCGAACCTCGGGATGCCTTCACCGCAATACGGTTGACTCGATAGTCGTGGATATCAAGCGACCGGACAAGGAGAACAGCCCCCAGACAGGTTGTGCCATCTGCACATGGAAATCGGCTGCAGTCGACGCCGATGGCGACCCATGCGACCTAGAGCTGCGCATCGATATTGACTCGGTCGATGACTCGGCGAACGGGGCGAAGGTCGTCTTCGACAGCGCGGCCCATGATGAAGAAGAAGGGGGTGTATGCCTGGGCTGCGTTCCCTCGAATGTCGATGGCGCGCAGCCCATCATCTCCTTTACGGCATCGCTGCGACTGACCAAGGCGGACACCGAAGCCATCGCAACGGGAGATGCGCCTTTGCTGTTCTACGCTGGCGACGCGGACGACCAAGAGGCTCAAAGCAATAGACAGAAGGGCTCGCTTAACCTCACGCGCGGATCAGAACCAGCCCCCATCAATATCGACACCCAGGAGCCGGGCGTGCAGCGCATTCTCGCCGATCCGGCGCTGCTCCAAATGACATGGCACGGAGTGGGGTCCGTCGGGATTGCTGCTCCTATATCGAGCGATAATGACAAATCCCCCAAAGACGAGGTCGCAGACGCACCGACACATGTTGACGATGCAGACGATGCATCATCAGAAGGCAACGCTGCGGCTCCTCTCGAGAAGCCAGGCGACACCGCCACCGAACTAGGCGATCCCCAACCGAAAGACGGCCTGGACTTTGCCGCTCCCCCAGATGTCGACGAAGGCAACTGTTGCATGATGGTCGCGCTCGACCACACGGAAACCGTCGATGCCGCAAGCATTGAGCCAGTCGCTGCCAATGCGCCCCGCCGCAAAAATATCCTCATCGCATTCCCCAATACCGTCGAGCTCGTCTTTTTGCCTTCGGGTGAAGTCGTCGCGCCCACGGCACTTACAGCAGTGGGAGCAAGAAGCGCATCGAACGATATCCAAGCTATCTCGGCACTTGATGCCACAACGACCGCCAAGTTGCACCTTTATTCCGTTGCAGCAGACGGAACGCGAACCGAAGAATTCGATGGAACCAAGCTTTTGGTTCCTCGTCGCATCGGTATCCAAGAAGACTTCCCCTATCAAATGGAACTTGAAGGGTTCGATCGTGCACGAAATGCCGACATCATTGCCGCAGCCATCGAATCCCCGCAGCACCTCATGACGCTGCGCTTCGACTTTAGCCCCGTCCTATCCTAGACCGCTAACCGCCGCTTGGCTCGGATACTGAGCGCTCCCCTCCCCGTTCTGTTACGATTGCCGCGTTGGCATCAATTACAGGAGGGTTCATGCCAGGTTTAGGAACGATCATCAACGTCGCGCTTTTGATCGCGGGCGGTCTGCTGGGCCTCATGGGTGGGCGCTTCATTACGCCCCGCATCCAAGACACGCTCATGAAGGCGTCGGGGCTGTGCGTTCTGTTTATCGGCCTGGGCGGCACCATGCAAAAGATGCTCGTTATCGATGGAGAGACGTTGGCGACCACCGGCACCACCATGCTTATCGTCTCATTTGCCCTTGGTTCGCTCATCGGCGAGGCCATCAACCTGGAAGCCGCCATCGAGAACCTCGGCGAATGGCTCAAGCGCAAAACCGGCAGCGAAGGCGACAACGAGTTCACCAACGCCTTTGTCTCGACATCGCTCACCGTGTGTATCGGCGCCATGGCCATCGTAGGATCGATTCAGGACGGTCTGCTCGGCGACTGGTCCACACTTGCCCTGAAGGGCGCGCTGGACTGCATCATCGTCTGCACCATGACGGCCTCGCTTGGCCGCGGCTGCATCTTCTCGGCCCTGCCCGTTGCCGTATTTCAGGGCACGATCACGCTTTTTGCCGGCGCGCTCTCCCCCATCATGACCACCGCAGCCCTCAACAGCCTTTCGCTTGTGGGCTCCATGCTCATCTTCTGTGTTGGCGTTAACCTTATTCGGCCTCAGACCTTCCGCACGGCCAACATGCTCCCCTCCGTCGTCGTGGCGGTCATCTACGCCCTCCTGTTCTAAACTATCTGCATAGTGATATCTCGAACACCTGTTTGATGCTGTGCTATGATATGAGGTCACCGACACCATATAGGGAGAGGAGAGGGCGGTGGCCGACCAGGACGTCAAGATGCTCATCGAGCGCATTATGGCCGAGGCCCGGACCCATCAGTCCGCCCGCTTCTCAAACGAAATCTATGCTGACGAGCCGATTCTCAAGACCGGTCGTCAGATGCAGAACTTCCTCCCCGACCAGTACCGCAAGATGCGCGAGATATCACGTTGGCAAGATGATCCCAAAGGCGGCGCGGGGCGTTGGCTATCGGAGGCGGAGCTCTTTTACCGCCAAGGCCTGCTGATGGCCGACTTCGAGGACGATTGCCCCTACAACGGCACCTTTAAGTCGTACTTTCCCACCTACAATGCCATGAGCGATCGACAGTTGCGCGGCTACTTTACCTGGCGTGCCCAAGTGCGCCGCGGCAATATCGAGGAGACATCGACCTCGTTTGCCTTTCTTTATCTTTACGAATTAATCTGCGGCATTGGCGTCGACAATCCGCGTGACGGCTATGGCAAGATCAAGGCATTTTGGGATGCCTATCGCGCCTTTGAACCAGGTATCGACCGGTTCGCACGCGTGTGGCTGCAGGACTACGCCGTGTTCCATGAGCTCGACCCCAAGCTGCTTCGCGACTCTAAAACCGTCGCATTCGACAACGCCCTCATCGAGCTGCGCCGCGCGGCGCGAGATCTTGTACCCGCGCCGGCGCCGTCGGACCTGCCCCCCAAACGTCGCAAGACCTCCGAGCCCACGCTTCCCCTTCCGCCCGATGAGGCGCATGAGGAGCGGCTCATGGCTGCCATCGACGCACTCTCGACGTACAACCTGAATAACTCACGACTCGACCGTTCCCACCATCGTGACCTGCGCCACGTGGCATGCGCCGTGTATGTCCGTATGGCGCGCTACTATGACACGCACCGAAAGACCGGCATCGTAGCGAGCTTGTTTGGGGAGGAGACGGCCATGCCCTACACCATGTTTGCCTCGGCCGTGTTCTTTGCGCCCGAGCGCCACGAGGACTGCGAATATCGCCTGGACCCCATTCACATCTACCGCTGCCAAAATGGCTTTTGGGAATGTATGCGCATCCACGGCAGCAGACAAAAAAGTAGCAAGCTCGGTGAGATGATGCGCGCTTGCGATCAGCGCCTGCGCTTGGCACTGGATCCCGGCCATCCCCTTAAGGAAGAAAAGGTTCCCAAATATCTGGCTAAGATTATCGATGGCGAGATCACGGCATGGCTTTCATGGGATGCCGCGCATCAGCCCGTCAAGATCGATATCGACCTGAGCCAGCTGGGGCACATTCGGAGCGCCGCCGCACAAACGCGCGAGGCACTTTTGATCGACGAGGAGCGCGAGGACGGCACGCTTGCGGATGCCGAGGTGGCAGTTGCCGAGCGACGGGAAGCCGAGCCCGTGGCCGACACGATCGCCGAACCAGTCGCGACGACCATGCAGCAGGACGAGACTAGCGAGCCGACCATCTCCACCGAGCAGTTTGGCGTCGTAGCCCCGCTCCTCGCACCAGCGCCCACGCCCGCCGACACCGCGTCCGCACTCGATTCCGCCGCAGACGCCTATCTTCGAGCACTACTCGAGCAGAACGCAGCGCAGACGGCATCGGCGGTGGCACAGTCGGGCAAGAGTGAGGACATGCTCGTCGACAGCATCAACGAAGCGCTCTTTGACCTGGTGGGCGACACCGTTATTGAATTTGGCTCAGAAGGACCGCAAATTATCGAGGATTACGAAGCAGACGTGAGAGGATACCTAGACCATGAGTGATACCGCACCCGCAGCACCCCGCGTGCCCAAGCGCGTCGCCGCCGTCATTCTCAACTCGCTCAAGGGCGGTGTTGTCCCGCGCATTGGCCTTCCCTATATCACCGTGGGGCGAGAGGTCGAGATCCGTGCTCTGCTCACCGACCTGAGCCTCATCGCCGATGGCGGCGCAAGCTTCCGTTTCCTAGTCGGTCGCTACGGCGCCGGCAAGAGCTTTTTGCTCCAGACCATCCGAACGCATGCCATGGGCGAGGGCTTTGTGGTCGCCGATGCCGACCTTTCCCCTGAGCGCCGCCTGCAGGGCGGCCAGGGCCAGGGCCTTGCCACCTACCGTGAGCTCATCCGCAATATATCGACCAAGACGCGCCCCGAGGGCGGTGCGCTCAACCTTATTCTGGATCGCTGGGTTGCCTCGTGTGCCGACGTCGACGAGTCTGCCGTCAATGCCCAGCTGGCCCCGCTCGAAGAGATGGTCCACGGCTTTGACTTTGTCCGCATGCTCCGCCGTTATCGCACGGCCGTATCCGAGGGTGACGAAGAAGCTATGAGCCGCGTGACCAAATGGATCCGCGGCGAATACCGCACCAAGAGCGAGGCGCGCGCCGAGTTGGGCTCCTCGACCATCATCAGCGACGACGACTGGTACGACTACGTTAAGCTCATTGCACGCTTTTTGGTCTGCAGCGGATACAAGGGCATGCTGGTGCTCATCGACGAACTTGTGAATCTGTATAAGATTCCCAACGCCATCACGCGCCAATACAACTACGAGAAGATCCTGACCATGTACAACGACACGCTCCAGGGTAAAGCACAGTACCTGGGCATGATCATGGGCGGCACGCCAACCTCCATCGAAGACCGCCGCCGCGGCGTGTTCTCCTACGAGGCCCTGCGCAGCCGTCTCGCTCAAGGCCGTTTTGCGCGCGATGATCTCAAAGACATGCTCGCGCCCATCATCCGCCTGCAACCGCTCACCTACGAGGAGCTGCTGGTGCTCATCGAAAAGCTCATGCAGATCCATGCCGGCTACTTTGGCTGGACGCCCACGCTTACCGAGAACGACTTGGTGGACTTTCTCAAGATTGAGTTCGGCCGCGTGGGAGCCGATACGCATTTGACGCCGCGTGAGGTCATCCGCGACTTTATCGAGCTGCTCGATATCCTGTGTCAGAACCCCGATGCCAACGTGGCCGAGCTGCTGCAAAGCGTCGGCGGCGACGCGCTGGCGCCGGCAGCCGCAACAGACGACACCGGCACCGCAGACGACGACCGCAACTTCGCCGAATTCACCATCTAACCTGCCAAAAAGGGACAGGTTTATTTTGG
>CAVKNR010000060.1:0-7479 GCA_963657575.1 Sodaliphilus sp. | reverse complement strand
TCAAGGACCCGCGTCGTCCCGGCGGCAGCTTTATCTTCCTGGGTCCCACCGGCACAGGCAAGACCGAGCTCGCCAAGACGCTCGCCGAGTACCTCTTTGGCAGCAAGGACGCGCTCATCAGCTTCGACATGTCGGAGTTCGGCAGCGAGTTCGAGGTCTCCAAGCTCATCGGTAGCCCTCCGGGTTACGTGGGCCACGACGAGGGCGGTCAGCTCACCAAGGCCGTTCGCCGTCATCCGTACTCGGTCGTGCTGTTCGACGAGATCGAGAAGGCGCACCCCGACATCTTCAACATTTTGTTGCAGGTGCTGGAGGAGGGCCGCCTGACCGATAGCCAGGGCAAGACGGTCGACTTCCGCAATACCGTGATCATCATGACGTCCAACGTGGGCGCCCGCGAGATCGCGCAGGATGCGAGCGTCGGTTTTGGCACCACCGGTGAGCAGGGTCTCACGTCGAGCGAGATCCGCGGCCGTGCGATGGGCGAGCTCAAGCGCCTGTTCCGCCCCGAGCTGCTCAATCGTATCGACGATATTGTGGTGTTCCAGAAGCTCTCGGGCGAGAATCTCACCAAGATTGCGCACCTGCTGGTGGACGATCTGCGTCAGCGTTTGATTGCCAACGGCATGAACATCAAGCTCACCGATGCGGCCTATGACAAGATCGTGGCCGAGGGCACCGACCTCACCAACGGTGCGCGTCCGCTGCGCCGCGCCATTCAAAAGCTCATCGAGGACCCGCTGTCCGAGGAGCTCCTGGCCGGCGAGTGGGGCGAGGGCGATACCGTCCTGTGCGACGTGGCCGATGGCAAGTTTGTCTTTAGCCGCGGCACGGGCGAGATCCCGGCACCGCGTCCGGCGGGCACGCTTGGTGGCGATACCGCCCCGGCGGTACCGCACACCGGCAACGCCGCGCCCGTGAGCGGCGGCGTGACCTCGGGCCCCGGCGGCATGATGCAAGCCGGTTCCGGCGCGCTGTAGGGCGTGGCGACAATTTGATACGCGCAATCGAGGCGCTCCGGAAAGGGCGCCTCGATTTGTAGAGCTGCGGAAGTTGTGACCGTTACGCTATACGGTCCACCGTTAGCCGATGATGCGAGGGCGCTCGGCGTTTTCGACTGGTTTATGCACGCAAAGTCTGGGAATATACAAGTCGCATGTCTTACTGTCTAACCAGTTGCGCCAAGGAGGCACCATGGACTACAAGATTACCGGCTACGAGCCCGCCCAGCTGTTCCATTTCTTTGAGGAGGTCAGCGCGATCCCCCGTGGGTCTGGCAACGAGAAGGGCATCAGCGATTTCCTGGTCGCGTTTGCCAAGGAGCGCGGTCTCGATGTGTACCAGGACGAGGTCTACAACGTCATCATTCGCAAGCCCGCATCTGCCGGTGCCGAGAATGCCCCGACCGTGATGCTGCAGGGCCACATCGATATGGTGTGCGACAAGTTGGGCTCCGTTGAGCACGACTTTACGACCGATGGTATCGACCTGGTCGTCAAGGACGGCGTCCTCACCGCTAACGGCACCACTCTGGGCGCCGACAACGGTATTGCCGTCGCTCTGATGCTCACTGTTCTCGATGACGATTCGATCGTTCACCCCGCCCTCGAGTGCGTATTTACCACTGACGAGGAGACTGGCCTGGTCGGCGCCGAGACGCTCGACAAGTCCCAGATTAGCGCCCGCACCATGATCAACCTTGACTCCGAGGAAGAGGGCGTTGCCACCGTCAGCTGTGCCGGCGGCGTCGTCGTTACCTACACCTGCCCGATCGCGCGCGAGCACAAGACCGGTAGCACCCTCACGCTCGACATCTCCGGCCTGCTGGGCGGCCACTCCGGCAGCGATATCAACCTGGAGCGCGGCAACGGCAACCTCATCATGGCCCGCATCATCGACCGCCTGATGGTTGCCGGCGAGCCCGCCATCGTTAGCTTTAACGGCGGCACCAAGGACAACGCCATCAACCGTGAGTGCAAGGCTGTTCTGGTCTACGCCGACCACGCTGCCGCCGAGGCCGCGGCCCAGATCGCAAAGGGCATCATCGCCGACGTCACTGCCGAGCTCGAGGTCTTCGACCCCGGCTTTACTTGCACCGTCGAGATTGCCGACGACGCCGAGGTTGAGGCCATGGACCAGAAGTCCGCGCTTGCCCTCATCCGCGCCCTGCGCCTTGCCCCTAACGGCGTGATTCGCCGCAACGTCGCCACCGACGGCTCCGTCGAGGTTTCCTCCAACATCGGCGTGGTCGCCACCTCCGATGACGAGGTCAAGATTATGCTGTCCCCGCGCTCTTCGATCACCTCGCTGCAGAACGAGTTCAAGGACCGTCTGCAGACGCTGGCCGATGTCCTGGGCTTCGACGCCAAGTTTGAGTTTGAGTATCCCGGCTGGAGCTATGCCGAGCATTCGCCGGTCCGCGAAGTCTTTGTCGAAAGCTATCGAGAGCTCTTTGGCTCCGAGCTGCGCATCGAGTCCATTCACGCCGGCCTTGAGTGCGGCCTGTTTGCCGAGGCTCTGCACGGCCTGGACGCCATCGCCGTGGGCCCGACGCTCTCCGATGTCCATACCCCGGACGAGAGCATGGAGCTCGCTTCTGCCGAGCGCTTCTACGAGCTGCTCATCGACGTCCTCAAGCGCCTCGCTGCGTAAAAGTTGCGCTAGCAGCAGTCCGAGTCACGTGCTAGCGGATTGCAAATGACATTATGAGAGGGGGCACCCGGTCTTTTGCGACGGGTGCCCCCTCTCTTTTGTTTGATAATTGCGAAATTACGGCCACCTAGTCCATTTCTGCCCTGATGAGGTCGAGGGCGCGCTGGCAGTTTTCGCGGACGGGGCCGAGCATATGCTCGCGCAGGTCCGCCATGCCGGGCAGGTCGGCGTATTCGTCCATGACCTCTTCCATGCAAATGGGTACCTCGTAGGCGAGGTCCATCATGGTCGCAAAGCAAAACTTCTCGGATAGCCCGGCATCGGTGAGCGTCGCCTCCAGCGTGGGGTCGCCCATACCGTGGTATCGGCGGATAGCGCCTGGACCGATGCACCCCACACGATTTTCGCCGCCAACGCTCATGGCAAGGCGCGCCCGGCGGCGCATGCGCTCATACGCCAAACCCGACGCGACATCGTACATTCGAGCCATCATGGCTGCGCCGTCGTTTCCAAGGAGCAGGGAATAGTTTTTCGCGTGCGCATCCGGTGCGCCGATGATGGCGTTATAGAACGACATATAGGTAAAAAGCACAAGATTCATGTGGTGGGGGACTGTGTTAATCAGTCGTTCTTGGATGTCTCGTGTAGTTGGTCCTCCGTCGGCGGTGTATTTCTGGCTTGGCAATACACCGAGCGCCTGGCAAAAGTCCTCCTGATGCAGCCTTTCGATATTTCCGCTGCTATTGACCATTCTGTCGTACCGTTCAACGACGAGCGCGGCTTCGTCTTCAAATGTGCAATAGGAGACGTTGGCAGTTGGAATGCCAACACGCCGAGCCGTTTTCATGCAGACGAATTCGTTTAAGGCCTGATGTTTGAACCCAACGACACCATTTTTGAAGATATGGGTAGTGGGGGATGACCCTAGACATTCGCACCATTGGCCATCATGCCAAGCTAGTGCAAATTTGCCTTGATTGCCGCCCAGGGACCAGCTTTCGTTGGAACCCATCCATGTCCCTCTTTCGTCATCGCGAATTGCTTTGAGCTTGTGAGCGATTTGAGAATTGGTAAGCGGGCGGTATGCCGAGACCTTGCCGCGGGCGGCGTCTAATTGATCGGCTCGACAAAACTGAACGGCCCCCGCGCAGTCAAGACCGATATGGCACAAGAGGGCGACGGGGTTGTTGGATGCAACATCATGATCGGTGGCAATAGCGCGACGCTGCTCTTGACTGTCGGGCAAAAGGCCAAATAGGAACGGGCGGACGATGTTATGGCCATACGTGCGATTGGAAAGCGGCATTGTTAGCGATAACGGTGCTCCGCGATAGGTTGGGGCGTATGCAAAGCTGCAGAGTCCATGCTCGTCTTGCCGGAGAGTGCCGGCGATTTCGCCACAAATGAGGGTCGCGAGCTCCATCTCTGCCATTTATTTCACAACCTTGCAGCCAAAGGAGAGGTTTGAAGTGCCGGAAAGGCCTTGCTCGGCTGCGATTTGGGCCAGCAAGGCACCATAGGAAGATGGCGTTCCTTGTCGAGTGGGTCGTCTGCCTACGCTTGGCTTTGGCAGGGTATTCGAGTTCGCGATAGGGAGGTTCACTATCGTCGTCGGATGTTCGGAGGGCGATGCGATGGAGTCGTTATCGCTTTGCGCGAAGAGACCTATGCCGAGTGCGTTAAAGACGGTCAGCAGCTTGTCGAGTCGAATGCCGGTGGCGTCGCCCAGCTCGAGCGATGCGAGCAGGCGCTCCGAAACGCCGGCTTTTTTAGCGAGGACGGCACGGGTGATCCCTTGCGCCTCGCGTGCCTGGCGCACGTAGACGCCAGCTTGGCGCGGTGTGGTGATGGGAAGGGCATCCACGGCGATCTCCTAACGTGCAGACTTTTGCATATCAGTATGACATGCAAAAGTCTGCACGAAAAGGCCTCATGCAAAACTCTGCATGAGGCCTTGCACGGACGTTTAGTTTTGAAGGGTGTTTTACAGCGCCAAAAACCCCAAGTGTTCCAGCAGAATCTTGAGGCCGATAAGGATAAGCACAACGCCGCCCACGATGGTGGCGGGCTTTTCGTAGCGCGCGCCAAAGGTGTGGCCAATCGCCACGCCGGCGACGGAGAAGATAAACGTTGTGATGCCTATAAGCGATACAGCGGGCACGATGTCGACCGAGAGCGCGGCAAATGAGATGCCCACGGCTAGGGCGTCGATTGAGGTGGCGATGGAGAGGATCAGGTACTCGCCCAGGTCAATCTTTTCGGCATCCTTGCCGTCGCCCTCGTCCTCGTCCTCGGTAAAGGCTTCCCACAGCATTTTGCCGCCGATAAAGGCCAAAAGGATAAAGGCGATCCAATGGTCGATCGGTCCGATGATGCCCATGAATTGACTGCCGAGCGCCCATCCGATTACGGGCATGCCGGCCTGAAAGCCGCCAAAGAACAGGCCGAGCACCACGGCGACTTTAAGGTTGATCTTTTTCATGCCGAGACCTTTGCAGATGGAAACGGCAAAGGCGTCCATCGAAAGGCCAACGGCGAGCAACACGAGCTCTGCGAGTCCCATGGTTTGGCTCCCTCTCTGCGGGCGAGCCCGCGTGTACCTCTTGGGGGAGTAACAAAAAAGACCCGTGGCGTACGCGTTGCGCGCACAGCCACGAGTCTCGTTCATTAAGGCAAGCCAGACCGTTTCGGCCAGTATGTTGACTTGCCGCGCCACCGGAGGCGAACCCGGTCACGCGACTACTCCCTCATTCATGTGAACCCCGATGCTACCACATAAGCAGCCCATTTGGGTTGGGCTCTCAGCTGTGTTCGCTCATTCTGTAAGCATCGTATTTCGCAGGCGCCGCGGGGACAAACCGTGAGAAACTATTTAGCGTTTATGGAGCGTATACGATGGGAGCGATGCCTTGGATAAGAACGAGCTGCAAAAGCGTATGGAACAGGCCATCCGCCTGACGGCACCTGGTCAGCCGATCCGCACCGCCCTCGACATGATCATCGCCGGTCACCTGGGCGCCCTTATCTGCGTCGGCGACACCGAAAACGTGCTCGCTGCCGGTAACGACGGCTTCCCGCTCAACATTTCGTTCACCTCGAACCGTCTGTTCGAGCTCTCCAAGATGGACGGTGCCATCGTCATCGACGGCGACCTCACCCAGATCCTGCGCGCCAACTTCCACCTCAATCCCGATCCCTCACTCGCCACGAGCGAGACGGGCATGCGTCACCGTACTGCCGCTCGCATGTCGGTGCTCACCGACGCCATCGTGATCTCGGTTTCGGCTCGTCGTGCCGTCGTCAACGTGTACGTCCACGGTAAGAGCTACGAGATCCAGCCCGTCACCACCATCATGAGCTCGGTCAACCAGCTCGTCGCCACGCTCCAGACCACCCGTCAGTCGCTCGATCGCTCCCTGCTGCGCTTGACGGCCCTCGAGCTCGACGACTACGTTACGCTCGCCGACATTACCGGCATTTTCTCGAGTTTCGAAATCATGCAGCAAGCAAAGACCGAGCTTAAGGATTGCATCGTCAAGCTGGGCAACCAGGGCAAGCTCGTGCAGATGCAGCTCGAGCAGCTCGCCGGCTCCAGCATGGATACCGAGTATGACCTGATGATTCGCGACTACGCGAGCGATTCCTCCGAGGCCAATGCCGAGAAGATCCGTGCCAACCTGAGCCGCATGACGCCTAAGGACCTGTCCGACCCGCAGCACGTGGCGGCAGTTCTGGGCTATGACGACCTGGACGAGGACTCCGTCATGACGCCGCTGGGCCTGCGCACGCTTTCGCGTGTGTCCGTCGTGCGCGACGGCGTAGCCGAGAAGATCGTCGACGAGTACGGCTCGCTGCAGGAGCTCATGGATGACATCAGCGAGGATCCGGAGCGCCTGGGCGACTTTGGCGTCAACAACCCTGCCATTCTTGCGGACTCCCTGTACCGCATGAAGGGCACCAAACAGGGGAACGCATAATGGCGCCCGTATGCGCCGTGGTCGTTGCCGGTGGCAGCGGCCAGCGCTTTGGAAATCCCGGCGGCAAGCAGCTCGTTAACGTGGCGGGCCGTCCGCTCATGAGCTGGTCCATCCGCGCGTTCGATCGTAGCGATAAGGTCGGCCACATCGTCGTGGTTTGTCCTGCCGAGCGCCGTGCCGAGATGCGCCGCCTGGCCATCGACCCGTTTGACTATGACACGCCCATCAGCTTTGCCGATGCCGGCGATACCCGTCAGGATTCCACTCGTGCCGGCGTGCATGCGGTTCCGGCGGGTTTCGAATATGTCGCCATCCACGATGGCGCTCGTCCGCTCATTACGACCGAGGCCATCGACCACGCTATCGACGTGCTCATGGGTGACCGCTCGCTCGACGGTGTCGTGTGCGGTCAGCCCGCGATCGACACGCTCAAGATCGTCGACGGCGATAATATCGTCGAGACGCCGCCGCGCGAGCTCTATTGGGCCGCGCAGACGCCGCAGATCTTTAGCGTCGACGCCATGAAGCGCGCTCACGCCGCTGCTATCGCCGAGGGTTTTATCGGTACCGACGATTCATCGCTGGTCGAGCGCATGGGCGGGCGCGTCCGCTGTGTCCAGAGCCCGCGCGATAACCTTAAGGTGACGGTGCCCGAGGACCTGCGTCCCGTAACCGCGATTCTGCTTGGCCGTATGGCCGAGGGAGAGGACCTTCCCCATGTTCAGTAACCTGCGCATTGGCCACGGCTACGACGTCCACCGTTTGGTGGAGGGGCGTCGATGTATCATCGGCGGGGTCGACATTCCCTACGAGCGCGGCCTGCTGGGCCACTCGGATGCCGATGTGCTCG
>CAVKNR010000059.1:0-7492 GCA_963657575.1 Sodaliphilus sp. | reverse complement strand
GCATCACCACGTGCTTTGGCAACGTGCGCGTCGAGCAATCGGCGCACAACTGCCTGGCGGTGCTCGATCTGCTGGGTCGCCCCGAGGTTCCGGTGTACCTAGGCGCCGATCGTCCCATTAAGGCGACTGAGCCCTATACACCGCCGGCGTCCACCACGCTCATCCACGGCAAGAACGGCATTGGCGGGGCGAGCGTGCCCGCGTCGCCGTACGAGCCGGTGGGGGCGACGTCGGCCGACGGTAACGCGGCGGTCGATTATCTGATCGATGCCGCGCGCACCTATGGCCCCGATCTAATCTACGTGGCGACCGGTCCGCTCTCCAACCTGGCACTTGCTTTGGAGCGCGATGCGGCGGCGATGATGTCTATCGGTCGCGTGGTCGTGATGGGCGGTGCGCTTACCGTGCCCGGAAACGTGAGCGCGGGCGCCGAGGCCAACATGGCAAGCGATCCCGAGGCGGCCGATGCCGTGCTGCGTTCGGGCCGCAAGCTCACTATGGTGGGTCTGGATGTGACGCATCGCGTGGTGCTCACGCGTCGCGACATTGCCGGCTGGACGGGCTCGGGCACCATGGCCGGTTGCGCGTTCGCGAGCATGGTGGAGCACTACATTGGCTCGTACGAGATGAACGCACCCTACCTGGGTGGCTGTGCACTGCACGATCCTCTGGCCGTTGCCGTGGCGATCGACCCCACGCTCGTGGGTGCGCTCGGCTGCAATCTGCGCGTCGACCTGTTGGGCGAGTATCGCGGCCGCACCATCTGCGATGAGCGCCGTGTGGCCGACCCCGACAAGGGCGCACTCGTGGCGCTGACCGTCGATGCCTCACGCTTCCTATCCGAATTCAAGACACGTATGGCCCGCGTCCTGGGCTAATAGATTTCCGCGCCCCGCCCCATGTAGTCAATTTGGGACGGGGCTCTTTTAGCTACCGAGTAAATGTGCCCGTTGGGGGAATAGTCGTGCCACTTCGCTTGACAACAGGCTAAACTAGCCAATAAACATTTACTACTCTGTTTAGATTGAATTTGCGGTCGTTTATTTGCCGAGCCACGGGGCGGTCAGGCCACGATGCTCGACCGCGACCGTTACTAGGGGGAACAATGGCCAAAGCAAGTGTTCGCGAGATCAGCCGCATCACCGGTTTTTCGCCTGCGACCGTGTCCAACGCACTCAACCGCAAGCGTAGTGTGAGCGAGGAGACCGCCAAGGTCATCCTGGAGTGCGCGCAGTCGCTCGGCTACCAGCAGTCGACGCAGCTCGAGAGCATCCAGTTTGTGCTCGCGCGCAAGACGGGCGCCATCTTGGACGAGAGCACCTTCCATCCCGCGGTTATCGAGGGTGTGGAGCGCCAGGCGCGTCGCCACGGCATGAGCACGAGCTTTGTCTCGCTCGACTTTAGCGACCTGGACGCCGTGCGCCCGCAGGTCGAGGGTCTGATTGCCGATCCGGCCGCCGCTATCGTGCTGATGGGTACCGAGCTGGGTGAGGAAGATTACGCCTTGTTTGCCAACGCCGCCGCCCACCTGATCGTGCTCGATGGCTGGAGCGATCGTCAGTACTTTGATGCCGTAGTTATTGCCAATACCGATTCGGTGCTGCGCGCCGTGGACTACCTTATCGAGAAAGGGCACAAGCAAATCGGCTATCTGGCGGGCGACCTTCGTATCCGCAACTTTAAGGACCGCGAGCGCGGCTATCGCCAAGCGCTTGAGGATGCGGGCCTCGAAGCCAATCCGGCATGGCGTGCCACGCTGGGCACCACGCTCGAGGGTGCCTATCGCGACATGGGCGCGTGGCTCGACAGCGTCTCGCGCGACGACCTGCCGACGGCTTTCTTTGCCGAGAACGACGTGCTCGCCGTAGGCGCCATGCGCGCGCTCAACGAGCACGGTATTCGCGTGCCCGAGGATGTTTCGATCATCGGCTTTGACGACCTGTCTTTGGGCGCCTTCTCCAACCCGCCGCTCACCACGGTGCACGTTCCCAAGCACGAGGTGGGCGAGATCGCGGTGCGCCGTCTGGTGGGCAACATCCGCAATCCCAAGAGCTATACCTGCAAGACGGCCGTGTCGACCTATTTTGTCGAGCGCCAGAGCGTGCGTGAAATCTAGGCGGAACGGCGCCAGACCTCAGAGCGGAAAAGTCCGCCAAAGGCAACCGTACATAACGCTACCAAGAGAGGGTCCTTCGGGGCCCTCCTTTTGTTGCCTTTGTATGTTCAGATTGTTTACATACCGTTTAGGCTGATTTCTCTACCGTTTACGGGACTTTCGCGCTAAACTTCTAAACATAAGAGTAAAACATTTAGTAAACAGAACAAAACGAAACATGCGTCTGTTTACTGAACATGTGATTAGGGGAGGACGTACATGGACAAGATTAAGCTCGGCTTTGTGCCCACGCGCCGCAGTATCTTTAGCGCGCCGGACGCGATCAAGTATCGCGGCCTTACGGCTGATCGCCTGCGCGAGATCGGCGTCGACATCGTGGATATCGATGACATCAATGACGAGGGCCTGCTGTTCGACGACAGCCATATCGAGCCTATCGTCAAGAAGTTCCGCGCCGAGGGCGTCGATGGCATCATGCTGTGCCACGCCAACTTTGGCACTGAGTACGTTTGCGCTCGCCTTGCCCGCGAGCTCGGCCTGCCCGTGCTACTGTGGGGCCCGCGCGACGAGCGCCCCGAGCCCGACGGCACCCGTCTGCGCGATAGCCAGTGCGGCCTGTTCGCCACCGGCAAAGTGTTGCGCCGCTTCCAGGTGCCCTTTACCTACATGACCAATTGCCGTCTGACCGACCCCGAGTTCGAGCGCGGCGTCTGGGACTTTTTGGCCGTGTGCAACGTGGTCAAGACCTTCAAGCACACCCGCATCCTGCAGATGGCCACCCGCCCCTTCGACTTCTGGTCGACCATGTGCAACGAGGGCGAGCTGCTCGAGAAGTTCAACATCCAGCTTTCGCCCATCCCCATGACCGAGCTTGTCCAAGCCGTGCGCGACGCCCAGGCCGACGAGCAGGCCATGACCGCCATGCTCGCCCACATCGCCGACAGCTTTGAGATCTGCATCCCCGAGGACAAGGTCCCCGCGGTCGCCGGTCTTGCCATCGCCATGAAGAGCCTGGTCGAGAAATACGGCTGCAACGCCGGAGCCATCCAGTGCTGGAACGCTCTGCAGGACGAGCTGGGCATTATGCCCTGCGCCGCCAACGCCATCCTCAACGAGATGGGTATCCCTATCGTCTGCGAAACCGACATCCACGGCGCCATCACCGCGCTCATGGTCGAGGCAGCCGATCTTGGCCGTCATCGCGGCATGTTCGCCGACTGGACCGTGCGCCATCCCGATAACGAGAACGGCGAGCTGCTGCAGCACTGCGGCCCCTGGCCCTGCAGCTGCGCGGCCGTCAAGCCCAAGCTCACCTACCCGCTGGCATTCGATCACCCCGGTGCGCTGACGGCCGAGGCCAAGCACGGTGACCTCACCCTTGCCCGCTTTGACGGTGACAACGGCGAGTACTCGCTGCTGCTGGGCAACGCCCGCGGCATCGACGGCCCGGCCGGCATGGGCACCTATCTGTGGGTCGAGGTCGAGAACCTCAAGCGCCTCGAGGCCAAGATTGTCGAGGGCCCCTACATCCACCACTGCGTCGCTATTCACGCCAACGTGGTGCCGGTGCTCTACGAGGCGTGCAAGTACATCGGCATCGCCCCCGACCTATACGACCCTATTGAGCAGGACGTTAAAGCTTACCTGCGCGGTGAGTAGGGTCGTGCCTACTTTGTAGCAACGAGCCGGCGCGCTACCACAGCACCCAACCTTGCGGTTCAAGCCGTCGCTTGCGTACCAAAGTACGCGGCGCTCCTCTTTCACCGCAATCTTGGGCACTGTGGAAATGCGGTGGCTCTGACTTTAGAAATTCCCTGAAAGGAGTTTTTCGTGGCAACTATCGAAGAGCTTGAGTCCCTGCGTTGGGACCTTCGCCGCGATTGCGTCGATATCATCATGGCTGGCGCTGGCGGCCACATCGGCGGCGACATGTCGGTGATCGATGCCCTCATGACCCTCTACGCCAACCACCTCAACATTTCGCCCGAGACCGTCGACGATCCCAACCGCGATCGCTTCGTGCTTTCCAAGGGCCACGCCATGGAGGCCTACTACGCGGTGCTCTGCCACGAGGGCTATCTGGACCTCGACGACGTCAAGGCCCGCTTCTCCAAGTTCGGCAGCCCCTACATCGGCCACCCCAACAACAAGCTTAAGGGCATCGAGATGAACTCCGGCTCGCTGGGTCACGGCCTGCCCGTGGCCGTGGGCATGGCGCTCGCCGGCAAGATGGACGGCCGCGATTACCGCGTCTACACCATCATGGGCGACGGCGAGCTTGCCGAGGGCTCGGTCTGGGAGGGCGCCATGAGCGGCGGCAACTACCAGCTCGATAACCTGTGCGCGCTCGTGGACCGCAACCGCTTGCAGATCAGCGGCAGCACCGAGGACGTTATGAAGCAGGATTCGCAGGAGGAGCGCTGGGCTGCCTTTGGGTGGAACGTGCTGTCCATCCCGGGCAACGACGTCCAGGCTATTGACGCTGCGCTGACGCTTGCTGCCGAGACCAAGGGTAAGCCCACGGTCATCATCCTCAACACGGTGAAGGGCTACGGCTCGTCCGTCATGGAGGACAAGGCCAGCTGGCATCACCACCTGCCCAACGATGAGGAATATGCCCAGATCATCGCCGATTTCGCTGCCCATAAGGAGGCCATCAATGGCTAACAAGATCGCCAATCGCAAGGTTATCTGCGACACGCTGCTCGAGGCCGCGAAGACCGATAAGGATATCGTCGTCCTGTGCTCCGACTCCCGCGGCTCCGCGTCGCTCACGCCGTTCTTCGATCAATATCCCCAGCAGTCCGTTGAGGTCGGCATCGCCGAGCAGGACCTGGTGAGCATCGCCGCCGGTATGGCTTCGTGCGGCAAGAAGGCCTGGGCCGCTTCGCCGGCGTCCTTTGTGACCACGCGCTCGTATGAGCAGTGCAAAGTCGACGTCTCGTACTCCAACACCAACGTCAAGCTCATCGGCATCTCGGGCGGCGTGTCCTACGGCGCCTTGGGTATGAGCCACCACTCCGCGCAGGATATCGCCGCTATGAGCGCGATTCCCAACATGCGCGTGTATCTGCCGAGCGACCGCTTCCAGACCGCCGAGCTCGTGCGCGCCCTGATAGCCGATAACAAGCCGGCTTACATCCGCGTGGGCCGCAATCCGGTCGAGGACGTGTATACCGAGGACGAGTGCCCGTTCCAGATGGACCGTGCCACCTGGGTTCGCCGCGGCAACGATGTGACGCTCGTCGCCACCGGTGAGATGGTCCGCCACGCCGTAGATGCCGCCGACCTGCTGGCCGAGCAGGGCATCTCTGCAACGGTGCTCGACATGTACTGCGTCAAGCCGTTCGACGCCGAGGCCGTGATTGAGGCCGCCGGTGCCACGCGCGCCGTCGTGACCGTCGAGGAGCACAGCCCCTTCGGCGGCCTGGGTTCCATGGTCGCGCAGGTGGTGGGTGAGCATTGCCCGCGCCCGGTCAAGTGCCTCTCCCTGCCCGACGCGCCTGTCATCACCGGCACGAGCCCCGAGGTCTTTGCGCACTACGGCCTGGCCGGCGAAGGCATCGCCAAGACGGTTGCCGACTTCCTCGGCAACTAGTAGACACAGACGCTGCGCGGCCGCCAAGCATCGCACCTTGCCGTTCAAACCGTCGCTTGCGTACGCAAAGTACGTGGCGCTCCTCTTTCACGGCAATCTGCGGCACTTGACGGCCGCTCGCTCCTTGTCCGCCAGGCTGTCTTTGATTTGGCGGAAGGAATGGGAGAGTACATGAGTAAATACATCATCGGAATCGATCAATCCACGCAGGGCACCAAGGCGCTGCTGGTGGACGAGGGCGGCCATCTGATTCATCGTGCCGACCGCTCGCATCGCCAGATTGTCAACGAGGCCGGCTGGGTGAGCCATGATCCGGCCGAGATTGCCGCCAATGTGCTGGCCGTGGCGCGTGCCGTGGTGGAGGAGACTGGGGTCGACCCGGCCGACGTCGCCGGCATCGGCATCTCCAACCAGCGTGAGACCACCGTTGCCTGGAGCCGCACGACGGGCGAGCCGCTGTGCGACGCCGTGGTGTGGCAGTGCGCCCGCGCCCGCGAGCTGTGCGACAAGTTGGCCGCGCACGAGGGCGTGGCCGAGCTGGTGCGTGACACGACAGGTCTGGTACTCTCGCCCTACTATCCGGCGGGCAAGATGGCCTGGATTCTCGCGAACGTTCCCGCGGCTGCCGAGGCCGCGGCAGCGGGCGAGCTGTGCCTGGGCACCATCGATGCCTGGGTGGTCTGGACGCTCACGGGCGGCGCGGAGTTCCGCTGCGACTGGTCTAACGCCAGCCGCACGCAGCTCTTTGACCTGCGCCGTGGCTGCTGGAGCGAGCCGGTGTGCGAGGCCTTTGGCGTCGACGTGGCCTGCCTGCCGCAGGTGACCGATTCCGATGGCCTGTTCGGCACGACGGATCTGGGCGGCTTTTTGCCAGCGCCCGTGCCCATTCACGGCGTGCTCGGCGACAGCCACGCGGCCTTGTTTGCCCAGGGCTGCCACAGTCGCGGTATGGCCAAGGCGACCTATGGCACCGGCAGCTCGGTCATGATGAACGTCGGCGACGAGTTCGTCGCCAGCTCGCACGGGCTTTCGAGCTCGCTCGCATGGCGTATGGACGGCGTGACCGAGTACGTGCTCGAGGGCAACGTGAGCTACGCCGGCGCCGTCAAGACGTGGCTGCGCGATGATCTGGAGCTCATCAATAACCCCGAGGAGGTTACCGATCTGTGCTACGCCGCCAATCCGGCGAGCCGCGTCTACTTTGTGCCGGCGTTTACCGGTTTGGGTGCGCCGCACTGGGTGAGTGACGCCGAGGGCTGCGTCTTTGGCATGACGCGCACCACGGGTCGCGCGGAGTTCGTGAAGGCCGCCGACGAGTCGATTGCCTATCAGATCTTTGACGTGATCGATGCGATGGTCGAGGATTCGGGTGCAACGCTGGCGGAGCTTCGTGTTGACGGCGGTCCCACGCGCGACGCGTACCTGATGCAGTTTGAGAGCGACCTGGTTGGTTCGCCCATTCGCATCGCGAGCAACGACGAGATGAGCGGTCTGGGTGCGGCCTGGGCCTGCGGCATTGCGCTGGGCATGTACACGCGCGATGTCGTCGACGTCTACGGGGCCCGCGGCATCGTGGAGCCCGCCATGACCGCCGACGAACGCGCCAAAAAGATCGCCGGCTGGCGCCACGCTGTCAAATCAACAATTGCATACACTGCCTAGCATGATTTTTCTGGGACGGGGATTAAAAACTCATTGATCCTCGTCCCGGGTAGCTTATTTGGGACGGGGCTTTTTTGACTGGTATGATTGGTGCGACCATTCGAACCAGCTAAAAG
>CAVKNR010000058.1:0-7513 GCA_963657575.1 Sodaliphilus sp. | reverse complement strand
TGGACGATCCGGGCACGCGCATCATGTCGCCAAAGGTGGTGATGATGGCGCCGTCCATGTTGGAAAGCGCGATTGCATGATCGATGTCGCGGTTGGCGGTGACGCAAACGGGGCACCCCGGGCCGCTTAGCAGTTTGAGTCCCGTCGGCATAATGGAGCGAAAGCCATAGCGGCCAATGCTCACGGTATGCGTGCCGCAGACTTCCATAAGGTTGATGCTGCGGTTGCCGACAAGCCCATGAATACGATCGATGAGCTCGCGAGCCAGCTTGGGGTCGCGAAATGCCGAAAAGTCGATACCGGAGCGAACCGGCTGCGCCGCCGCCACTAGTATGCCTCGGCCGGGTTGGTGGCGAGCTGGTCCTCTTCGGCCAGCTCGGTCATGGTGTTGACGAGCTCGAGTGTCTCTTGGGCTTCCTGCTCGTCGACAATCTGAATGCCAAAGCCGGCGTGCACAAGAATATAGTCGCCGACCTGCGCCGTCGGCACGAGGCGCAGCGAAACGGGGCGCTCGATGCCCATCATGTCGACGGTCGCTTTAAGGTCGTCGTCGCGTTTGACCACTTTACCGGGAACGGCAAGGCACATAATGTTTCCCTTTTATACGTTTTGCGCTGGATAGGCGCCTAATTACCCATCAGTTGATGGTAGCGCTCGCGGGAGTCGCGAGCAAACGCGTTACACCTGTGAGACGGCGGCGCGCAGGCTGGCAAAACAGCCTATCGCAACGCCGTCTGCGCGAGGCGAGCGCGAGCGATGGCGGCCTGACCGTAGGCGATGCAGCCGTCGTTGACGGGCACGGAGCGGGGAACCAAGACAGTGAGACCCACGCTTTTGAGCTCACGGGTGAGGAGCTGGAGCAAAAGTCGGTTCATGAACACGCCGCCCGAGAGCGCGACGGTGTCGAGGCCTTCACGGGCGCAGATCTCGCTTGCGATGTGGGTCGTAGCGTGCGTAATGGCGATGTGAAACCCGAGGGCGAGCCTGTCGGCCGGCGCGCCTGCCTCGATTCCATTCAGAAGAGCTTCGATGAGCGGTTGGGGGTCCAAGATGGGGGAGTTGGCGTCAGACGTGAATACGCCTGCATGATTGCCGTCGAGACGAACGGGCTTACCGCCGAGTGCGCGCCAGGCGGCGGCTTCGAGTTCGATGGCGGGTTCGCCTTCGTAGGTTGCCTGCCCGCAAATGCCCAAAACAGCAGCGGCGGCATCAAAGAGACGCCCCATACTGCTCGTGCGTGGGCTGTTGATGTTCCGCTCGATCATCGTAGCCGTGATGCTGCACGTCTGCTCGTCGAGGGTGCCCAATAGCCCCGCGGTACCCGGGTGCTCGAGCAGGCCGAGCTCGTTTAGCAGGGCAAAGGCGTTACGGCGGGCATCGCGCACGGATGCGGCACCGCCTGGCAGCGCCCAGGTGCGCAGGTGCGCGGCGCGTTCAAAATCGGCAAGGCCGGCGACAAGGAACTCGCCGCCCCATATGGTGCCGTCGGTGCCGGCGCCGGTGCCATCAAAGGCAATGCCGAGCACGCGCGCGTCGGACACGAGCTGACGCCCAGCGATAGCCTCGGCCATTACGCTCGCGATATGCGCATGATGGTGCTGGACTTCGATAAGCGGCAGATTGTGCTCCTGCGCCTGCTCGCGCGCCCACTGACTCGATAGGTAGCTGGGGTGCAAGTCGCAGGCCAGCGCGGCGGGCGTCAAGTCGAAGAGATCTTCCAAGCGCGTGCGCGCGGCGTTCCAGGCATCGAAGGTCTCGCCGTTTTCGACATCGCCAATATGCTGAGACACAAAACAGGCTGCCTCGCCGTTCGCATCCTCGCGTGTGAATGCGATCGTTGCCTTTTGCTGTGGGCCGCAGGCGAGCACGCAGGACGGAGCGCCGTCGAGTGCCGGCAGCGGCAACGGCCGAGGCGCATATCCGCGAGCGCGGCGAACGGGCATAACGACCCCACCGACCACGCGTACCACGGAATCATCGTAGCGTGAGAGGATCGCGCGGTCGTTGCCGAGCAGGGCGTCGGCAATGCCGGCGGCAACGAGGTGTTCCCAAGCAAGACCGTCATCAGTCTCGATAGGTTCCTCACTCAGGTTTCCGCTGGTCATGACCAGCGCGTGCATGTCATGCGACGCGGCAGCTGCAAGCAGCAGATGCTGAAGCGGTGTATAGGGGAGCATGACGCCGAGCTCGGGTAGATCGTGCGCGACGGATGGCGCGAGTGTAAGGGCGTCGGGGGAATCTCCCTCGCCAACAGCACGCCGGCGTAACAGCACGATGGGGCGAATGCTACCGGTTAGCAAGCCGCGCTCGGCATCATCGACATGGCACAGGCGTTCAGTATCGGCAAGGCTGCACACCATAACGGCAAGCGGCTTGTTGCTGCGGCGCTTGCGACGGCGCAGCTCGACCACCGCCTGCTCATCGGCGGCGTTGCAGGCCAGATGGAATCCGCCCAGGCCCTTGATGGCGACAATACCGCCGCTGGCTAGCAGTTCGACACAGCGATCAATAATGGCATCGCTGGTTTCGCGCGTGCTGCCGACGGCTGGCGTCGCCCCCGAGCCCTCGAGCTCCATGTCGCCCGCCGCCTCGCGCCAGGTAATATGTGGCCCGCAGTCAAAGCAGGCATCGGGCTGCGCATGAAAGCGCCGGTCAAGCGGGTCGCCATACTCTGCGGCGCACTCGGGGCACATGGGAAAGCAATCCATCGACGTGGCCGCTCGGTCATAAGGCAGCGACCGGATGATGGTAAAGCGCGGCCCGCAGTTGGTGCAGTTGATAAAGGGGTAGTGATAGCGTCGGTCGGCGGGGTCGAACAGTTCGCGCAGGCAGTCGTCACAGGTGGCGATATCGGGGGAGATGAGCGTCGTGTGCATGGTCTGATCCTGCGACGCTACGATACGAAATACCTGCTCATCGTCGGCATCCCAAGCGTCGGGCTCCAGGTCTGCAACAGCGACATGCTCAACGCGGGCCGCGGCAGGCGCGTGCTCCGACAGCGCGGCGACAAAGCCGTCGAGTGCCTCGACCGAAGCATGCGCCTCGATGTGCACGCCATCGCCCGCGTTGAGCACCCAGCCGCAAATGCCATGCGCCATAGCCTCGCGATACACAAATGGCCGCATGCCAACGCCCTGCACAATGCCCGTCACATGAATATGCACATGCCGCATGTGGCTCCCCTTCATTGAAGTGTGTGCTGTTAGAGCCCCAAGCTTTGCTTGGTGGCGGCGCAGGTGAGCTCGCCGTGCTTAACGCCGCGCAGCCCCAGCAACCGGTCCGCCAGCTCGTAGACGCGTTTGCCGCGACCCTTGAGCGCCAGAATCTCCAGACAGTTGTGGTGGTCCAGATGCACGTGCATGGTCGAGACAATCTCGTCGGTGTAGTCGTGCTGCACTTCGTCCAGACGGCGCGTCAGGTCGCCGGTATGGTGGTCATAGATCATGGTGAGCGAACCGATGACCTGCTCGTCGGGTGTGCGCATCTGCTCCTTGGCGATCGAGGCGCGAATCAGATCGCGTACGGCCTCGGAACGGTTGGCCACGTCACCGCGGCGCGCGATCTGCTCGTCAAAGCGGCGCAGCAGGTCGTCGGGCGCGGTGACCGAAAAGCGGACCAGCTCGGAGCTGGAGCCGCTGCAGCGGCAGCTCGCATCGTCGTCCGCACCGTAATCGTGCGCGTGCTCGTGCTCGGCCACGTTACACCAGTTTCACAGAGCCGACGGAGTTGTGATCTGCCTCGATGGCCTCCTCGTAGCCCTCGAGCGCATCGTGCGCCTCGTGCAGCGCAGACATGGCGGCCTCGAGCTTGGCGCCAATGCGCTCCATGTCAAAGTTCTCGGTCGCATGCAGCAGCTGATGGCTCCACTCGTGAGCGAGCTCAATAGTGTCGTCGACCTGCTTGACGCTCATGGCAAGCTGGCTCATGTTCATTCCGACGTCATGCATGGGAATCTCCTTTTGTACGAGTCTATTCAGTGGTTCAGATTCTACTACGCCTGCTTTGCGCGCCACCGCATAAGAAAACGGGTGCGAGTCCGTCCGACCCGCACCCGTTCACTGGGGGCTGTTTGTGATTACCATACTATCCGTGGTCGCGGGCGCAGCACCCGGCTCTCCGGTGAGCGGCGCAAAACCGCTCATGGACGGCAGCACATGACCGGCGTATTACAGGTGCTTCTCAAGCAGTGCCTGCAGCCTGGCCTTGTGCAGCGCGCCAACGGAGCGGTCGATTTCCTCGCCGTTCTTAAAGACAACCAGCGTGGGGATGCTCATGACGCCAAACTTCATGGCCAGGTCCTGATTGTCGTCGACGTTGCATTTGGCGACGGCAAGTTTGCCGGCCAGCTCGTCGGCCACTTCGTCAACGATGGGCGAGAGCGAACGACAGGGACCGCACCACGGTGCCCAAAAATCAACCAGCACGGGAAGGCTGCCGTTAACGACGGAATCGAAGTTCTCGGGGGTAATCTGCTTAATGTCAGCCATGGTGACCTCCATAGTGCGACGCGGCTCGGCCGCGTAAAACTCAGTACGACCGTGCTTATACCCAACGGCCCGCAATGCAACCACTCGCGGTCGGCTCTTTTATATAATGGTGGGCACGCAAACGATTGGAGAGCGCATGCCCACGTCACAAAGCCAGAAAAAAGAAGCCATCGCCCAGGCGACCGAGCAGGAGCTCGCATCACTCGCGGGTCGCGGCGTGCGTATCGCGGGCAACGCGTGCTCGCCGATTGTGCTGGTAAAAGGTGATTTAGACGATGCCGAGCGTGCGGGCGGCGAGCTGGCTGCCGGTCCAGACGGTGCCGCGCTGCGCAAGGCGCTCGGTGCCATCGGCTACGCGCCCGAGGATTTTTGCGTGCTGGCGAGCGTCGCCGGCGCGGGCGACGGAGCGGTTGCGACAGGCGAGGGCCTGCCGTGCGAGCTGTTCCGCGAGGCGCTCGAGGCCTTGGACCCCGAGGCAGTCCTGCTGCTGGACGATCGCGCGGCCGATACCATGCGCGAGACCTATGCCGACATGCTCGTGGCAATCGACGACTTTGATACCGCTATGCTCAAGCCCGGCTTGGTCGCCCATGTGCAGGGTCGTCGCGTGCTCGCGCTCGACGGTTTTGAGGCGGCACTCACTGACAAAGCTGCCAAGCAGCGCATGTGGGCATACATCAAGCAGCTGACCCCGGCAGCCGCGCCGCTGTAGCGGACTGGCGCCGGCAAGGCGGCCCTGGCGGGTCGAGACCAGCGCCGGCTTGTCGCACCTTACATCACGGCGCGCAGCTCAAACCGGTCGCCGTTGATGCGGAACTGGCAGTTGCCGTTCATGCGCTCGACGGCAAGCTTAATGCTTTTGGTTCCAAAGCCGTGTCCGGTGTGCCCGGCTACGGGCATGCCGTCGACCATGCGCGGCGGGCGCCCAAACGTGTTGGAGACCAAAAGGAGCAGTTGACCGTCCTCGCAACGCAGATCCAGATCGACAAATCGCTTGCCCTGGGGAGCGGCGCTCGCGGCGACGATGGCGTTGTCCAGGGCGTTTGAGAGCACGCTAAACAGATCGACGTCGGCTACATGGACGCTCTCGGGCACGGCGGCGCGCAAATCGGCGGTGATGCCGTTTCGGTTGATATCGGAGCTAAATGACGAAAGCGCGATATTGACCGTGTCGTTGGCGCAGTAGCGGCGCACGGCGGTGCGGTCGTTCGTCTCGCAGAGCTCGTCGATGCGCTCGAGCGCTTCGACGATGTGGCCCTCCTCGATCAAAGCCGCAAGGCCGCGCAGGAAGTGCCGCATGTCATGGCGGAGGACCGAAAGCTCGCGTCCAGATTGGCGCCAAGCCTCGAGCTCCTTGATGGCTGCGCTGTCGCGGGTCGCGAGCATCCAGCGCTCGCGCTCGGCAGTTTCCTTTGCCTCGTATTCACGTAGATACACAGCAAGAAACATAAGGTAGAACGCGCAAAGCGCAAACGCCAAAAACTCAACCGTCACCACGGAGCCCGAGTGGAAGAGCGTAGTGTAGACATTGGTGGCGTAGTCAAAGATGTAATAGACGAGCGGCAGGATGAGCAAAATTTCGAGCTCGGTGGGGCTTTTGACCGCCAGGCGCGGACCGATGTCGCTGGCCCAATGCAGCAGGATTGCAAAGACGACGGCCGTGGTGATAATGCGTGCCACATAGTACGCGATTTGCGAGTCGGTGGCGGCGAGCGCGGCGATGCCCATCCAGTTGCTGAACTGGCAGCTCAGATAAGCACTGGTGACGCCCAGCACAACGAGCAGCGGGCTCAGGCGATAGCGCGCGCACAGATAGATGACGAACGGCAGATGCACGACGAGCGGATATGCCTGACGGGCGAAAAGCTCGCCGCCGACGGCATCGGCGAGGCCGAATGCGCATCCGGTTACGGCGCCGACCATCACCAGCTCAAGCGCATGACGCCGGTTGATCTCGATGCCGCAGAGCGCCGCCGAGGCAAAAACGCCAAAAAGCAGGGTCGTTGCGTGGTGGATTGCCCAGAGTAACATCTCGACTGCGGGGAGCATCAGCGCTTCCCGCCCTCGAACCGTGCCGCAAAGTAGGCATCCTGGAAACCCTGCTTACAGCTGCGCGCCAGCGGGATGCAAGCGCCCGATCGCAGGACGATATCCGTGCGGTTGAAGTGGTCGATATTGCGCAGGTTGACCTGGTAGCTGCGGTGGCATTTAAAGAAGCTCGCGTTTTTGGCTAGCTGGTCCTCGATGTTGCGGAACGGCTCGAGTGCCTCGATATCGCGCCCATCGTGCAGATGGAATACCACGTGCTTGTTGCGGGCCTCGGCGTATTCGATATCGGACAGGCGCAGGGCATGGTAGCCAAAGGACGTTTTGGTTACGAGCTCATCGGTCGCGGCGGGCCGCATGCTCGAAAGCTCGTCGAGCAGTTGCGCCAGGCGTTCGTACGCTACGGGCTTGAGCAGGTAGTCGAAGGCGCGGACCTCATAGGACTCCAGCGCGAACTCGGGCGATGAGGTGAGGAACACTAGGCGCACGGCGGTGTCGGATTGGCGCAGTTCCCGCGCGGTGTCCATGCCGTTGACGAGCGGCATGATCATGTCGAGCAGAATAATGTCGGCGCGCGATGCGGCATGGCTGGTCAGCAGGTCCTCGCCGCGCGTGACGAGCGCAACGTCGACTGCCGTGCCTGTCTCGGTCGACCAGCGGTCGATCATTCGGTGCAGTCTATCTAGAAAAGCGACGTCGTCGTCGCAGGCGATAATCTTGAGCATTCGGGCCCCCTTAGTAGTTCGATTTTGCCACATTGGGTTCGCGCCACCCGCGGAGGTGCGCCCCGTTTGTGCCCCACGGTGCGCAACTCGCGCCGAGCGGTATTGCGGTGGCGAAAGATGCCTCCTGCGCTATCGAGAGCTCGACTATCCTCAGCTTGCCAGCTCGAAAATGGACCCGCCCCAAGATTGAATCTTTATTCCAACTTTACACCTAGGTTTACAGCTGTCTTGTCAGCTGTAAACCTAGGTGTCATA
>CAVKNR010000057.1:0-7558 GCA_963657575.1 Sodaliphilus sp. | reverse complement strand
GAATTCGGTGAACGGTAGTAAATACCGTTCAAGCGTATGTATGTATCGGTCGCCGAGCGCGGCACCTCAGTTGGGTTCGTCGGTAGGTAAGGTATATATCGTCCGCAAGTTGCGCGGGGGCAAGTCTAGATGCTCCCGAGTAAGATTCTCTATTGATAGGAGAAGACATGGCCATCATCAACAAGGGTATGTCCAGGCGTTCGTTCCTCGGCCTCACCGGCAGCGTCGCTGCTGTCGCAGGGCTTGGTCTCACCGGCTGCGGTGGCAGCTCTAACGACGAGGGTTCCGCTTCCGGTTCCACCGATTCCGCTAACCGTGGCGGCGGCGTGATCACCGCTGGTTCCGCTTACGCTCCGTCCAGCTTCGACCCCGCCAGCACCGGCTCCGCTGTGGGCCTGGGCGCTAACTGGCATGTCGTCGAGGGCCTTTACGGTATCGATTACCACGACTACAGCACCTTCAACGAGCTCGCCACCGACGATCCCAAGTCTGTGGACGACACCACTTTCGAGGTCACCATCCGCAAGGGCGCCAAGTTCTCCGATGGTACCGAGGTCACCGCTGACGATGTCGTCGCCTCCTACACCGCTTGCGCCGCTTCCGCTACCTATGCTCCGTTCTTCCAGCCCTTCGAGTCCATCGAGGCCAAGGACGCCAGCACCGTGACGGTCAAGACCAAGGTTCCCAACTTCTCCCTGCTCAAGGATCGTCTGGCCATCATCCGCGTTACCCCGGCTTCCCAGGCCGAGGAGGATCGCGCCAAGCAGCCGATCGGTTCCGGCCCCTGGATGTACGACTCTATCTCCGATACCGAGATCACCCTGGTTCCCAATCCCGAGTACAACGGTGAGTATGCTGCCGAGGATAAGAAGATTCAGTACAGCATCCTGACCGACCCCACCGCTCGCGTTACCGCTCAGCAGGAGGGCTCCACGCTCGTTATGGAGCTCGTTACCGCTGACGCCGTCGACCAGCTCGAGAGCGCCGGCTGCAAGATCGATAACGTTCAGGGTTTCGGCACCCGCTTCATCATGTTCAACGTCGCCAAGGAGCCTTGGAACAACGTCAAGGTCCGTCAGGCCGTCATGTATGCGCTCGACACCGAGAAGATGGTCAGCAACACCTTCGCCGGCCTTGCCACCGCTGCCAGCTGCTACCTGCCCAAGAGCTTCACCAATTATCATGAGGCTTCCACGGTGTACAAGACCAACGCCAAGAAGGCTAAGAAGCTCATCGAGGAGTCTGGCATCACCCCGGGTGCCATCACCCTGCGCACCACCGACAACGAGCAGATTAAGGGCATGGCCGCCCAGGTCAAGAACGACCTCGACGCTCTCGGCTTCGAGGTGACCATCCAGACCGATACTTCGCCGGCCACCTACGCTGCCATCGACGGCGGCGAGGCCTACGATATCCTCCTTGCCCCTGGCGATCCTTCCTGCTTCGGCGCTGACCCCGACCTGCTGCTCAACTGGTGGTACGGCGACAACGTCTGGATGCAGACCCGTTGCCCGTGGAAGGATTCCGCTGAGTGGCAGAAGCTCCACGGTCTCATGGACGAGGCTCTTGCCGCCGAGGGCGACGAGCAGCAGAAGAAGTGGAACGAGTGCTTCGACATCATTGCCGACAACGCCGTTCTGTACCCCGTTGTCCACGTCAAGACCGTCTCCGCTTTCTGGGACGATCCGTCCACTGCGCCCAACGGCGAGGCCCTCGATGGCTTCAAGGGCATCGGCACGACGAGCATGTCCTTCAGGGGCGTTGCGACCGTCAAGGCGTAAGACTCGCTTGAGTCTGTATGCAGGATGTCGGTCGTTGGGACCGTATCCTCATAGTTGAAACAAAGACCCGGGCGGCAACGATGTCGCTCGGGTCTTGTAATGAGTATCCGTACTCATATACCAGTTGGTCCTACCGACAAAAGAAAGGGGAGAGAACGTGAACAACTTGCTACGTTTGATTGGAAGGCGTCTTGTGGCGCTGCCGATCATGGCATTGGGCGTCACCGTCCTGGTGTTCTTCCTTATGTCGTTCTCCAAGACCGACCCCGCCTACACGGCGTTGGGTGACGGTGCCTCGCCCGAGGCGGTTGCCGAGTACCATGAGAAGTATGGTCTGGACGACCCCTGGCCCGTGCGCTACGTGCGCTATATGGGCGATTTGATCCATGGCGACATGGGCACCTATGGTGCTGCTCGCAACTCTGTTGCCAAGCGCATCTCCACGGCCCTGCCCGTCACGATGCAGCTGACCTTTATCGGTCTTGCCATCGGTGCGGTCGTTTCGTTTTTGCTCGGCGTCATCGCGGCACTGTATCGCGACAAATGGCCGGACCAAGTGATCCGCGTCTTTTCCATCGCCGGCTTGGCAACCCCGTCGTTCTGGCTTGCCGTTCTGTTGATCCTGCTGTTCTCTTCCTACCTTAAGGTGCTCCCGGCATCGGGTGCCCTGCCTCACTTCACCACGAATCCGGTTGGCTATCTGGGACGTATGATCATGCCTGCTATCGCCTTGGCATTTCCGCTGACGGGCCAGATGACTCGTATCGTGCGTACCGCCATGGTCGAGGAGCTCGACAAGGACTATGTCCGTATGGCTCGCGGCGCCGGCGTTCCCGAGAAGGTCGTCGTCGGTATCAACGTTCTTCGCAATGCGCTGATCACCCCGGTCACCACCCTCGGTCTTAAGATCGGTTACCTCATGGGCGGCGCCGTCGTCATCGAGGTTATCTTCAACCTCCCCGGCATGGGCACCGCGATTCTGCAGGGCGTTCAGGGCAACGAGGCGAACCTGGTTCAGGGCGTCGTTATCGTCGTTGCTCTTGCCTTCATCATCATCAACATCGTGGTTGACATGCTCTACCTGCTCATCAACCCGCGCATCAGGACGGTGTAGATTATGGTAAAGATTCGAGAGAAGCAAACCGAGCAGCTCGAGAAGGCTGCCTCCAAGGGGCTCAAGCTCGGTGGCTGGAAGAAGATGACGCCGTCATCTAAGATTGCCGCCGTCGTGCTGGTGCTGGTCGCCCTGACTGCGATTCTGGCGCCCCTTCTTGCCCCTTATAGCCCGGTCGAGATCTTTACGGCTCGCCAGGCTCCCGGCAACGGATTTATCTTCGGTACCGACGATAAGGGTCGCGACATCCTGTCGCGCATGCTCTACGGTGGTCGTTACTCGCTGATTATCGGCTTTGGCGCCACTGCCATGGCTCTGGTCTGCGGCTCGGTCGTGGGCGCCCTTGCGGCGGTTTCGCGCAAGGCCGTCTCCGAGACGATCATGCGTATCTTGGACATCATCATGTCCATCCCGGGCATCGCTCTCGCGGCCGTCTTTGTCTCCATCCTGGGCAACTCCGTGCCGTCGATCATCTTCGCCATCGGCTTTATGTACACTCCGCAGATCGCCCGTATCGTGCGCGCCAACATCGTGTCCGAGTACGGCGAGGACTATGTCCGCGCGGTCATCGTTTCCGGCGCCAAGGCTCCGTGGATTTTGATCAAGCATGTTCTGCGTAACTGCATCGCCCCGATCATGGTCTTCACCGTTACCCTGGTCGCCGACGCTATCATCTTCGAGGCCTCGCTGACCTTCATCGGCGCCGGTATCCAGGAGCCCACCGCCACGTGGGGCAACATTCTTGCCGACGCCCGCGGCGGCGTGCTTGCCGGCCGTTGGTGGCAGGCACTGTTCCCGGGCCTGGCCATTATGATCACCTGCCTGGCGCTCAACATCCTCTCCGAGGGTATTACCGACGCCATGGCTGCTGCTCCCTCCGCCGCCCTGGATCCGACCGATTCCTCCAAGCGTCGCGAGGCCGACCTGCTGGTCTCCGACCCCGTTCGCGCCTACAAGGAGCAGGCCCAGTCCCTCTCCGCTCGCCTTGGCGCCCTGCGCGATGTCGAGCTCAAGCGTGACGATCGCCATGTGCCCGACGAGTCTGTCGAGCCGATTCTCTCGGTCCGTGACTTCTGCATCCAGTTTGAGCATCACGGTGATATCAACGTCGTCGACCATGTCAACTTTGACGTTCGTCCTGGTCAGACCATGGGCCTGGTGGGCGAGTCCGGTTGCGGTAAGTCCATCACCACGCTGGCCATCATGGGCCTGACCGACGATGACGAGCATCTTTCCGGCGAGGTTCTCTGGGAGGGTCGCGACCTGCTCAAGATGAGCAAGAAGGAGTGGTTCGGCCTGCGCGGTACCGATATCGCTATGGTCTATCAGGACGCCCTGTCCTCGCTTAATCCCTCCATGCTCATCTCTGCCCAGATGAAGCAGCTCACCAAGCGCGGCGGAACCCGCAGCGCCGAGGAGCTCCTGGAGCTCGTCGGCCTCGATCCCAAGCGCACGCTCGAGAGCTATCCGCACGAGCTTTCCGGCGGCCAGCGTCAGCGTGTCCTGATCGCTATGGCCCTTACCCGCGACCCCAAGCTGGTCATCTGCGACGAGCCCACGACCGCTCTGGACGTTACCGTCCAGAAGCAGGTCATCAAGCTGCTCAACGATCTTCAGGCCAAGCTCGGCTTTGCCATGATCTTCGTTTCGCATGACCTGGCTCTGGTCGCCGAGGTTGCCCATAACATCACGGTTATGTACGCTGGCCAGGTTATCGAGCAGGCACCCACCAAGGAGCTGCTCACCAACCCGATCCACGAGTACACCCGCGGTCTTCTGGGTTCCGTTCTGTCCATCGAGAGCGGTTCGGGTCGCCTGCACCAGGTGCCCGGCGCCGTTCCGAGCCCGCGCGATTTCCCCAAGGGCGATCGCTTCGCGCCCCGCTCGAGCCATCCGCGTATTGGCCTGGACACCCGTCCGGTCTTCAAGCGCGTGCCCGGCACCGAGCACTTCTATTCCGAGCTCCCCGACGAGGTGCTCAAGGCAAATGGTTTGACCCCTCACGCGGAGGTGATGTAGATGAGCGAGACCGCAGTCAACGGCGTCGAGCCGATCATCTTCCTTGATGACGTCCACGTCACCTTTAGGACCCGTACCGGCTCGATTCTGCACCCCAACCTGGTTCACGCCGTCCAGGGTGTAACGATTAAGCTCATGCCCGGTCAGACGATCGGCATCGTCGGCGAGTCCGGTTGCGGTAAGTCCACCACCGCCAACGTCATGTGCGGCCTGCAGGCCCCCACGAGCGGCAAGGTCTACTTTAAGGGCAAGGACGTTACCAAACGTACCGCCGAGGACCGTCGCCACATGGGTCGCGTCATCTCGGTCGTGTTCCAGAACCCGGCCACGGCGCTCAACCCCCGCATGGTCGTTCGCGAGCAGCTGCTCGACCCCATGCGCGTCCACAACCTGGGTACCGAGGCCGAGCAGGAGAAGCGCGTCAAGGAACTCTTGGAGCTCACCGGTCTGCCCAGCTCCGCTGCCGAGGTTCTTCCCGGCCAGCTTTCGGGCGGCCAGCGCCAGCGCGTCGCAATTGCCCGTGCCCTGTCGCTGAACCCCGATGCCATCATCGCCGACGAGCCCACCTCGGCTCTGGACGTTTCGGTCCGCGCGCAGATTCTGAACCTGCTGACCGACCTTAAGAAGGAGCTCGGCCTGGCCATGGTGTTCATCAGCCATGACATCCAGACGGTCCGCTATATCTCTGACGACATCATCGTTATGAATGGCGGCAAGATCGTCGAGCAGGGCGAGGCCAAGCAGGTCTTCCAGCACCCCCAGGACCCCTACACCAAGATGCTGCTCGGCGCTGCGCCGTCGCTGCTGCACCCCAAGCTCGGCGAGTAGCCTCGCTTTCCCTCCCGTGCGCCCGGTTCCCTTGCCGGGCGCACCTCCGTTGCGATTTCGAAAGGTTGGGTTCACGAGCCATGCCAAGTGCTCAGGAGCTACAACATCAATTTGGTGAATATCGAGGCGCTATGCCCCGTCCATCAGATTTCGATCTCTTTTGGAAGGATCGCATGGCCGAGGCCGACGCCGTCGGGCTTGACTATGCGATCGAGACGGCATCGGTCGCTGATGCCGCGACCTGCCAGCTTTTCGACCTCTGGTATACCGGCATGTGTGGCGCGCGCCTGCATGCCAAGTACCTTAAACCAGTCTCGGACGAGCCTGTGCCATTGGTACTTCAGTTCCATGGGTATCCGGGTGCAAGCCGCAGCTGGTTTGAGCAGGCGTCGTTTGCGGGCATGGGCATGGCACTCATCGCCCTCGACTGCCCCGGCCAAGGAGGTCCCTCCGAGGACATTGGTGGATTTGAGGGCACAACGGTTGCCGGGCATATCGTCGCCGGTATCGACGGCGACCCGGCCAACCTCTACTATGTCCGCTTGCACCAAGATATTCGCATCCTGTGCCGCATCGTTCGCGAGCTCGAGGGCATCGATCTTGCGCGTGTGTTTGTGAACGGCGCGTCGCAGGGCGGCGGTTTGGGCATTGCGACCTGTGCGCTTAACAGCGAGCTTATCAATCGTGCCGCCATCCTCTATCCCTTCCTGTCAGATTTTCGCCTGGTCTGGGATTTGGATGCCGACGACATTGCCTACGAGGGCCTGCGCTATTGGTCTCGCTGGTTTGACGAGGACTCGACTCGTATTGACGAAGCCTATGCCAAGCTGGCGTACTTCGATTCCAAGAACTTTGCCCCTATGGTCAAATGCCCCGTGCTGTTTGGCACTGGCACAGCCGATATCGTCTGTCCGCCAGCGACGCAGCTTGCGGTCTATAACAACCTGACCTGCGAAAAGCGTCATGAGTTCTTTGAAGGCTTTGGCCACGAGGAGATTCAGGATTTTGACGATTTGATCATTCCGTTTTTCTGCAAGGGAGGGGAGGATCATGTCTAAGTGCGAGAGCAATGTTAATGAGCTGATTGTCCCCGGGCTCGTGGGAATTCCTGGAACGGTTTCGTCAAGGCTCGCAGAATATCGGGACTGGCGCGGTGATGTCCAAGCAGATGTTTCTGATTTAGAGACATGCGCTTCGAATCTTGAGATTCAAGGCCTGACCATTACGGCGATTGACTTTGTTAACCCCTGCGCCCGTTACTCGGAGGTCTCCTTTGAGCTCGGTGACGATGCGATTCACGCTCGTTTGATCGAGCCTGTCGGTCGTGCCCGAGTATCTGAGTGCGTGCCGTTGTGCCTGATGTTCCACGACATCGATCGGCCTGTGCGCGGCTGGCATCACATGACGAGATTTGCCGCCATGGGGTATGCCGTCCTCGCGCTGGATGACGATGTTGCTGGTGCGGACGACCTGCAGCGGGGGATTGCTTCGCCCGCTTTTGTCGAGCGCGTCCGTTGGGGTTGCGCGCTGGCGAAGGTGGCGCGCAATCTTGATGGCATGGACCCCGACCGCATCTTTGCATGGGGCGAGGGTCTTGGCGGCGGAGTCGCGCTGGCGGTTTCTGCTCTGGACGAGCGGGGCCTCGCCTGCACGGCGGTTGCCAATCCAATTCCCGGTGGCCTTGAGGCGCTGTCGTCTCGGGTGCGCGGATCGGTGCTCATGGGCACATCGCTTATGGATACCGCGAGCGACCCCAAGGGCCAGTTTGCCGTATTCAACGGTCTTGAGTGTGACCGGAGGCATATCATCTATGCCA
>CAVKNR010000056.1:0-7604 GCA_963657575.1 Sodaliphilus sp. | reverse complement strand
GGCTCTGTTAGACCAGAATTGACATATAGGTGATGCCACCGTGGTATAATGAAACCAGCAACCACGGCATTGGAGCAGGTATGAACGCCGAGGATCTGGTCATCACCCTCAAGAAGAATATGGCGAAGCTCAGCAAGTCCGAGCGCCGCCGTGCAATCGAGTCGGTACGCGATATCATCCGTGCCGCCATGTTCGACGATGCAGCAGGAAGCGGCTACGCGATGGAGCGCTGCCCACGTTGCGGCTCGGTCGCTATCGTCAAGAAGGGCAAGTCCAGGAACGGTGAGCAGCGCTACCTCTGCCGCGACTGCGGCAGGACGTTCTCAGGCTCCACCGACCGGATTCTCGGCACGAGCAAACTGCCCCGCGAGACCTGGATGGCCTATGCCGAGTGCTTCGTCCTCATGCTCCCGCTACGCGAGTGTGCCGGCCGCTGCGGCGTCTGCCTCAAGACCGCCTATACCATGCGCCACAGGCTCATCGAGTGCCTGAAGGGGTATTCTCCCGAGTTCCGCGTCGGGCAGGGGCAGGCCTGCGAACTCGACGAGACGTACTTCCCCGAATCCTTCAAGGGCAACCATTCAAAGGGCTCCTTCACCCTGCCGAGAAAGGCACGCCATCGCGGCAAACAGGTCCACAAGCGTGGCCTCTCTCGCGAGCAGATCTGCGTCATGACGGGCATCAGCGACACGAATGCCACCTTCTTCGAGGTCTCGGGGCGAGGCGTGGTCTCGCGCAAGCGTGCGGCGGAAGCCCTTCGCGACCGTATTGGCGCGGGCGCGGTCGTCGCCACGGACAAGGCGACCGCATACATCGATGTGTTGTGCGACTTGAAGGTTGCCTCGCATGAGTCCTATGATTCCAGGGACCGCTCGGAGGGCACCATCAACCGCATCAACACCGTCCATTCGCTCCTCGACTCGTTCATGGCGCGTTTCAAGGGCGTGTCCACCAAACACCTCGGCGCCTATCTCGACTGGTTCCGCTGGTGCCGCACCTTCATGGCGACCGACTCCCGCAGCGCGGAGTCCACGGTCGCACGTCAGCTCGCCAACGGCACCTGCGCGATCCGCATCCGTGACATGTTCAACGTCCTGCCGCCCTATATGGACTACTGGGTCTCGAGGGCGGCGTAGTCCGCTAAAATGGTGGCACCGTGGTATACACGAGAGATAGGAGCCGCCATGCCTTCGAACATACCAGCAACCACTATCAGGATCGAGCCGGAGGTGAAGAGGGAGGCATCCGCCATCCTCGATGAGCTCGGTCTGTCCATGTCCACAGCGATGAACATGTTTCTCCGAGCGGTGATCCGCGAGGGCGGCATGCCGTTTGAGATGAAGGTAAATAAAACGAATGAATAATAAGGCGAAAAAAGCAATCTGCAGAAAAGAAGATTTGGGAAATGAAGCATCTGTAGAGCAGTTTTTTGTAGACAGGCTTCTCAAACGCTTGGGCTGGTCAGACAGTCAAATTAAAACAAAGGAAAGCATTTCGGAACTCAGCGTAAACTTGGGCCGAAAAAAGATGCCTTATAAACCCGACTACGCTCTTTCGTATAGAAGAAAGGTGCGTTTTGTCATTGATGCCAAATCCACAAAGGAAAACCTAGATTCTTGGGTCGGACAATGCTCCAGCTATTGTCTTCTAATCAACCAGGGCTATAAAGACAATCCAGTCCAATACTTCGTTCTAACGAACGGTTTGAAAACTATGCTGTATAGATGGGATAGCGCAAAGCCCATTCTCACATTATCTCTATCTGATATGAATAATGGCTCCAAAGCCTTCGACACCTTAGCCGAATACCTGTCACCGCGTTCTTTTAACGCGACACATCCTGCTGGGCTCTCGAGCGAAATAGAGGAAGAGCGCATCGTCCTGAAGCAAATCGGACCTTCTGCGGTAAATAAACTATTCGGAAGCGCACATTCCTATATCTATAAGCACGAACATCTCAGTTACGGAGCCGCTTTCACTGAATTCGTGAAAGTGATTTTCCTAAAAATGACCTCCGATAAAGAAGCGCATGAATGTGACGAAGGATACGAAACGGATGAAGGCTATTCTGTACCGGTTTCACGAGCCAAATTTTCATCACAATGGATAAAAAAGGCCGAGGAAACGACTCCGAATCCCGTCAATACGATTCTTTTCGCTAAGTTGGTAAAGAACTTCGAGGATCTGATCGCTCAAAAAAAGAAGAAACGCATTTTTGAACCTAACGAGAAGATACAGTTGTCCGCCGGAACAATCAAAGAACTTGTTAAGCGATTTGAAGAAGTTGATCTCCATCTCATTGAAGACGACCTCAATGGCCGCATGTTCGAAACGTTTCTGAACGCAACTTTAAGAGGCAAGTCACTTGGGCAGTATTTTACGCCGAGAAGCATTGTTGATATCGCCGTTGGCCTTTCAGACCTGCATGTCGGAAGAAACGTCTCTGATTGCTCACAAATTATTGATGCATGCTGCGGCTCTGGCGGGTTCCTTATCGGAGCTCTAAATGGTATGTGGGGAAAAGTCGATTCCAACGCCTCTCTTTCTATGAAGGAGAAGCAGGAAATCAAGAAAAACATTGCTGAAAATTGCATATGGGGCATCGATGCAGCTAGGGACCCAGCTTTAGCACGCATTGCTCGTATGAATATGTTTCTTCATGGAGACGGTGGAAGCAAAATATTCCAGCTAGATTCCCTAGATAAGAATATCACCGTAGAAGAAGACGCCGATTCGCTTGAACTTAGAAGCGAGAAAAAGGAATTTCGAGATGCGATCTCTGGCCGTAACGGCTATTTCGATTTGGCGCTGACTAATCCACCGTTTGCTGCGGAGTATAAATGCTCCGAACCGTCTGACCTAGCCCTCCTCAAAGACTACTCCATCGCTCATCGCCCAGATGGAAATGGAATCTCGAGCTTGCGCGGAACTGTGCGTTCAAGCGTTCTATTCATTGAGCGCTACTACGATATTCTAAAACCAGGCGGTTCTTTAATTACCGTACTAGATGATGGAATACTTGGAGGTGAAGACACTTCTTACGTTAGGGATTGGATTAGAAGTCATTTCATCGTCAGGGCAGTTATATCGCTTCCAGGCGACGCATTCCAGCGCTCTCAGGCAAGAGTCAAGACGTCACTGCTCTTCTTGCAGAAGAAGATAGAAGCCGCCCAAGAGCAGCCTCGAATCTATATGCGGTACTGCTCGTATGTGGGGCTAGATAGTCCCAACAGAGAGCGAGTTCTTCCGTCTGATGCAGTTACGGCGCAAAAGGCGAAAGAGGAAATCACCGATATCGTTAATGGATATAAAGCATTTTTAGATGGTGATCCTGAAATTGCTCGACTTTATTCAGTCGATCCAAAACGCATAGAAAACCGGATGGATGTTAAAGCGACTCTTCTCGTTGCGGGCAGAAACGTCGAAAAATGGAGCGAACGGGGTTTTAAGGTACGCGCCGCCAAAGACATCGCTGAACCCATCTGGACTTCCGGTGCCGCCTGTGAGGACCGAGTTGGTGACCTCTTTTATACCAGAGGGGATAACAAGAGGAAGAAAGTTACCTTTGCAGTAGTTAAGTATGACGGAACGATTGCTGCGGGTGATGAATCTTACGCAGAGGATGTTAGCTATGAGTCGCTATTTAAGCTAAAGAAGGACGATATCGTTCTAAGTAATATCAATGCTGTTAATGGTGCTGTTGCCGTTGTTGATTCGAAAACAGCTGGTTTATACGTATCTTCTGAATATACCGTTATCCAGCCAAAAGACCCGTTGACCGTTTATGCGCTATGGTCGCTAATCAGATCTGATACCGCGCGTTCAGATCTGATATTGCTTTCCACGGGTATTGGAAGGACGCGAATTTCTTGGGATATCCTTAGCGAGCTAAAGCTACCAGTTCCTAATCTAGAATCGATGCAAGTTATTCAAGAAAGAATGGAAGAGCTAGCTGAAACCCGAAAGAAAGCGGCGGCGCTTCTTGAAGAGGTCAGCCAACTGGTTAACATTGATATCTGTAATTCAGATGAGCGCGCTTTATCAGTTTTGACCGCATTCAAACCTCCAAAATAGACTAATGCCCGGGAGCAAATTCAAATTGCTCCCGGGCATTATTGTCCTAAATCGGAAAAAAGCTATATGTCAATTTTGGTCTAACAGAGCCTTTCGATTACAGAGGAGATTCCCATGAAGAGACGACCGCGACGCAAACGCAAGGCCCTCGATATCATCCTCGCTGTCATATGCGCCTCATCGCTCGCCGCGGCTGCCCTCATCGGGTGGACGATCCTGCACGAGGGCGCCGTCTACAGCGAGATCTCGGCCGAGGCGGGATCCGCCGAAGGCGGCGGCATCGACTGGGAGGCCCTGCGCGCGCGAAACCCCGACATCTCCGCATGGGTGAGCGTCGAGGGCACCCCGATCGACTACCCGGTGGTCTCGCCCAGGGAAGGCGACCCGCAGGGCTTCTACCTCAACCATGACTTCGACCGGAACTGGTCGTTCGCCGGATGCCCCTACCTCGACCCGCGTGGTACGGCCGACGGGCGGCATGCGCTCGTCTACGGACACCACCTCAACTTCGACAGCGAGATGTTCACCTACCTGAGGGACGCATGGCGGCAGGAGAAGTTCGATACGCTCGGCGACATGTACTGGTCGACGCCGGCCGGGGGCACCGTGCGCCTCCACCCGGCATTCTCGCTGTCGGTCGACAAGAGCTTTGCAGGCATCCAGAGGTTCGACCTCACCGATGCCGCCGAGACGCGGGCATGGCTCGCGGACCTCTCGGCGCAGGCGGGCGCGAGGGCGGAGGGGTGCGACGACCTGTGCGAGCACGCCACGCGCGCCGTCACGCTCGTGACGTGCACCGGAAACTTCGCAGGCGGCAGGGCGAGGACCCTCACGGTATTCGTCGGCTGAATTTTTCCGGCAAACATGTCACACCATGGAAAAGAGGCGCAAAAGAGGGAATAAAAACGGGTATAAAAAAGGTAAGAAAGCGATAAAACCGCTTCCCATCTCGATAAACGCACTATCGGAAGGAGGTGCCGAAATGAATGGAAGCGCCAAACTGCCGCCGCCCGCGCCGGTGGGGATAACCGAGCTCAAGAACAACTTCGCTTCGATCGCGAAGCGGGTGCACGACACGTCGGTGCCCTGCACCGTGCTCAAGCAGGGTCGGGCATACGTCGCCATCGTTCCCGTGGACCCGGGATACAGGACAATGGGGAACTACGCCTGCAACCAGTACACGAGGGTGCTGCGCCGCCTGTTCGCGTTCTGCCGGAACGCCCACGACCACCGGGTCACGTTCGTGCTCCGCCGGCGCAACGAGGACTACGTCGCCATCGCGCCGCTCGATCCTCCCGATACCGAGGACTGAGCACGCAGTAAAACCCGAGGGAAAGGACCGACTCATGCTGCCCACCATCATCATCGGAGCGTTCGTGCTCGCAATCCTGTGGCCCTTCATCAGGCTGGGCTATGAACTCATCAAGCTCGCGGGGTCGCTTGTCCTGCTCGTCGCCTCATGCGCGATCGGGGCGGTCGCCCTTGTCGGACGCGGGGCCTGGGCCCTCATCTCGGCCTGCCGCCGACACGCGGGAACGAAGAAGGACGACACCGTGCCGCCGACGGCGGCGAACAGCGACCGCGCCCCCATGCTCCCGGAATATTCCTCGGTGCGCTAGGACCGCACCGGAGGGAACCGGCCAAACGAAAAACCGAACAGGCATATATCTCGAAAGGACCATGCCATGAAGAACAACCCGATTGAAAAGATCCGCGACCTCCTGGCGGAGCCCGAGGCGCGCCGCAAGGCGGCGATCTGCGCCGGACTCGCCGCCGCGCTCGCCGTCGGCGGCGCCGGAATCGCCATCGCATCCAACCGACCAGAGCCGATCGACAGCACGCCTTCGGCCGTAGAGAAGGCCGGCGCCGAATCCGTCGCCCCCGCCGACATCGCCAAGATATGCCCGACGCTCACGCTCGACGGGCAGGACGTCGGCGGGGGCGCCGACGAGGTCACCGTCACGACCGGCAAGGGCCGCGTCTTCGTGACGCAGCGCGCCGGCGACGATGCCGCCGCGACCGTGGACTCCACCGCCCGCCGCAGCGCCGCGCTCGCCCGCTCGCTCGACGGATGCGAGACCGGCGGCAAGACGATCGAGACCGTCACCTGGGCCGCGGTCGACGAGGGCGGCAACGTCCAGGTCGCCGTCACGAACTCGCCCGCCGCAGCGCCCTCCGGCGGCACCACCGCGGAGGTCGTCAACGGCTCGGGCGGGCATGTGATATCCGACGGCGTCTGGAACTCCGACGGCGTGCATGACGCCGGCTACGAGCAGAACGCGGGAACGGTGACCGATTCGGCCGGCGGCAAGATCGAGGCCGGAGCCGCCCCCAAGGCAGACGAGGGCGACAAGTCCGAGACGGCCGAGGACGGCAGCGCGAAGGCCGACGATTCCGGCGCCAAGGCGGACACCAAGTCCGATACCAAGAAGAACGACTCGAAGGGCAACGCGGCGACGCAGGCGTCCGGCGGCTCGTCCTCGAGCTCGTCGGCATCCGGCTCCGCGCAATCCCAAAAGAAGTGGGTCCCCGAGCAGGGGCACTGGGAGACCGACTACGGCCAGGTCTGGGTCCCGAACGTCGTGTACGTGCGCCACGGCCGCTTCATCTGCAACGCCTGCGGCGCGACCTTCGACTCGAAGAACGGATTCTATGCCCATAGCGACGCGATGTATGCTCAAGGTCAGAACCATGATGGCTACACCGACGACTCATATACCACAAGCGAGGACCAGGGACATTACGAGCAGCAGGCGACCGGTAGGCACTGGGTCGTGGATGTGGCCGGGCACTGGGAGTAGACGGGTCTTCGTAACGGTTCGCGCGCCGGCGCCCGCCGTGCGATAAAATGACGGCAACGCCATAGTCAATTAAGCAACGATCGGAGCCAGATGATGGACAGCAGGCAACCCGAGCTCTCGCGGCTCACCCTCATGTGCAGCGACCACGAGGTCGCCGAGTTCACCTGGAACCATGACCGCCAGGCCGTGACCGGCAAGACCCACGTCCTCGATGCGGCGCATGCCCCCCTTATGGCGACCGACCCATCGGGCAACATCACGCGCGACAGGCTCTCGAGCTGGTTCAAGAACAGGGGCATCCCCGATTTCCGCCCCGATGCCGCGGACCGCCTTCGCGCCGTCGGCTACCCGTCGGCCGCCTCCCTCATGGCCTCCGGTTTCGGCGCATCGCTGTCCGACCAATATTGGATCCGCCCCGCCGGATCCGCATCCACATGGCGCGACGTCAACTGCTTCGAGAACGATTTCAGCGAAGAGCTCGGCGAGCTGCTTCTTCCGCACGACGCCTCGTCGGTCCCCTCCCTCATCGAGAAGATCAGGGGCAACGCCGACCTCCTCGCCTCATCGCCCGATGCGGCCCTGAACGGCAACCTGCCGAAACGTTGGACGATCGAGGGCGGGCAGCGGATGCTGGTCAAGTCCGGGCGATCCTCCGGCAGGTTCCAGGAACCGTTCAACGAGAAGATCGCCAGCGTCCTGTGCTCGCGGCTGCTCGACGAGGGCGACTAC
>CAVKNR010000055.1:0-7622 GCA_963657575.1 Sodaliphilus sp. | reverse complement strand
CGCGCGGGCTCGATGTGCACGAGGGCGACTTTGGCGAGAACTTCACCACCCAGGGCATCAACCTGCTCTCACTCCCCTTGGGCACGCAGCTCAAGATTGGCAGCGAAGTGCTCGTCGAAATCAGCCAGATCGGCAAAGTCTGCCACACCCGCTGTGCCATCTACTATCTCGCCGGCGACTGCATCTTCCCCCACGAGGGCATTTTTGGCGTCGTGCTGCAGGGCGGAGAAGTCCATATCGGTGACGACATACAGATGGTCAAGCTCGGTGACGGCACCTGTTCGTTTACGCCGGCTGAGGCGCTCCAAGAGGTGGAGCAGGCTCGCCGCGAAGGAACCCTATAGTTGCAAAACCCCACGTTGAGGTAGCTTTTGCAGCCAAGAATTCAGTTACAACAGGGTGCCGTAACGTTAAAGTTGAACTCTATGGTTTCTCAACAATTCACCATTCCCGCAGGTCAAGGCCAAAGCCTCAAGTTCAACTTGACCCTTTAGAACCTTTAAGGTTCAAGTTGAGGTCGAAAGCAGTAGTAGAATACACCTCGACCAATAACCTACGATTGATTGCAGAGGGACTGGATGCAGCATTCGAACCATCGCACCGCAGCGCTCATCGCGTCGAAGCCGGCTCGTATCATCACGAGCGCTGCGCTCGCCGTCGCGCTGACGGCCACGCCGATGCTCTCCCCCGTCGCGGCCTATGCCGCCTCGCAGGCAACGCAGGATCAGCTTTCCGCCGCCCAGAAAAAAATCGAGGACGCCACGAGCGCCTACAACGACGCCCGCACCAAGCTCGAGGACCTGCAAAAGCAGATCGACTCCAATGAGGCGAACATCGATAAGATTGAGGCCGAGCTACCCGAGCAGCAGGCCAAGGCAAGCTCCGCCATGCGCGATCTGTACAAGTACCAGAAGGGCACCAGCCCCATCGTGAGCTTTCTGGTGAACACGCAGAGCCTGGGTGACTTTATCACCACCTGCAAATACACCAACCAGATTACGAGCTCGAGCGTCGACGAGATCGAAGAGCTTAACAAGATGCAGACCGAGCTCGAGCAAAACAAAACCGAGCTCGATCAGGCCAAGTCTCAGCTCGAGGGCGAGCAAAAGAATGCCGAGGATGCACTGGCGCAGGCTCAGCAGCTCCGCAGCGAGGCGCAGGCAAAGGCCGAGCAGGAAAATGCTGCCGAGCTGGCAAAGCTCGAGGCCGACAAGGCCGCTGCCGCCGAGAAGATCTCGGGCGAGGGCGTAAGCGGCAACAACTCCAACAGCCAGGCCAACAACGCCAACACCACCATCGACACCACGGTGAACAGCTCGAATAGCGGTAACTCCGATTACGACTCGTTCATTAACGAGTGGACGAGCCGCATCGATAACTACCTTGCCGGCTCCCCTATGGCAGGCCAGGGCTACAACTTTGCCGTCGCCGCCTGGAATACCGGCGTTGATCCCCGTTGGTCCCCCGCCATCGCCTGCATCGAGAGCAGCAAGGGCCTCTATTGCGCCGGCTCCTATAACGCCTGGGGCTGGAGTGCCCGCGGCGGTGGTTGGCGTAGCTTTGGTAGCTGGAGCGAGGGCGTCTCCGCCCACGTTGCCTACCTGGGCGCCAACTATGGTTCCACGCTTACCCCGGCAGCCGCCAAGAAGTACTGCCCGCCCACGTGGCAGGACTGGTACAACAAGGTCGCCAATCAAATGAACCGTATTTAAGTGCAACTGCAAAGGGGCCCCAAACGGGGCCCCTTTTCAATTCTCTAGGAGACGATACCGGTCGCGTTGCCGATAACAACGACGACGCACATGACGGCAAACATAAACCCGAGCGCCTTGAACCACAGTTCGACAAAAGCACTCCCCCGATACCGATCGAGCACGGGAAAACGACGTCGAAGCCTACGCCGGTCGAGCATTCCGAATGTAATGAGCAACACCAGGCCATCGACCATAAAGAAATACTCAAGCGCCAAAAACCACGTTGGATAGTTTCGGTTTTCGCCCGTTGGCGTAAATACCGCAAAATGGCTGCCCATCAGCAGCAACAATGTTGTCGCATAGACGCATCCATTCCATATGCGCCCCACGGGCTCGGGGATACACGAGAGCAGACGCGCGCATTTGGACATCACGGGAGAGACGATCGAACGCCGGTTTGCAGAAGACGGAAGCGTGAGGGCAACCGGCTGCTGTACCCGCTGCACCTGTGACGCCGCGGCCCGGGGCACACTGGCAGCAGAAAAGGTCACGGGCGACGGTGCAGGGAGACATAGCTCAAACGCCGCACGCGCAGCATGCCCCAGTGCCTTTGCACTCGCAAAGCGCTTGGCGGGATCGAGCGCCATCGCCATGCAAATCACATCCGCCAGCGGAACGGGAATGCCGTGCGCCTCGCATTGCTCGCGCATGTCACGCCCCGGTTTGGGATCAGCCCCCGTCAGGCAAAAGAACAGCAGTGCGCCAAGCGCGTAAATATCGCTGCGGACGCTCGTCTGTCCAAACCCAAACTGCTCGGGTGGCGCATAGGAACGCGTGCCAAACTTGACGGTGTCGGCGTCGGCGCCATCGCGCCAAACGCGCGCGATTCCCAGGTCAATAATCACCAGCGAGGAAAAGGTCATGCCAGCATCGACCGCATACCTCACGCCCGATACGATGATGTTCGAGGGTTTAAGGTCGCGGTGGATTACCGGTACCCCCGACTCCCCCGCAGCTGCAAAACCAGCATGCAGCTCGCCCACCGCTTCACACAGAACGGGATACAGCCCGCGGGCATAATCGGGCGTCGCCCCCAAGCGCCCCACCAACGCCTCGAGCGTCTCGCCTTCGACATACTCCATCACCACGTCAAGCTCGTCGCCCACACGGCGGCAATCGACGATTCGGGGCAAGTGCTCAAAACGACGACCGGCACGCTGGGCCGCAAACAGGCGCTCATATGCTCCGCCAATCTGCACCGAAGCATCAATGCGCTTGCGGACAAAGGGGCCGAGAGACCCACCGCCAGAGCCCTCAAAATAGACGAGTTCGGTCGTCTCGACATCCGAGAGCTTGAGCACGCGCTCCACACGATAGCTGTCATCGCGGTCGAGCGACGCCAAATGCTCGACAAGTGAAGCAGTCAGCTCGTCATCGGAATATGTTGGGCTCTGAGTATCCATGGCGTCCATCATAACGCAGGGTGCGGACACCCCATGGTGTCCGCACCCCGTTCGTTTGCATGGTTGTTCTGGTGATACCGCCGGCTCAGCCATCGGCCACTAACTCACCGTTTCCTCGCCAAAGCGATACAACTCTTCATTGACCTTTTGGAGGCTACAGCCACGGTCGATGCAAAAGATAATGATTGCATCGCGACGGTCCTTGCAGTTGAGGACGCTCACTCCGGCAGCCGTCAGGGCGCGGTTGGTCTCCTTCATCGACAGCGCCATTGCAAAGGCAATCTGCAGCACCTTATTGCGGCTCGGATTACGCGAACCGGTAAAGATCTGATAGCCAAAGGTCTCGTTGAGGTCGGCCATACGCACCACGCGCGAACGCTCGAGCCCCTTCTCTTCCAAAAGCTGTTTCAGATACTCCGAAAGCGACGGGGCGGCAAAGTCGTGCTCTTTGATATAGCCATCGATGTTCGGCGCGTCGAGAAGCTCATTGAGTAACTCGTCCGTTAGCTTTTTATCGAGCATACGACCTCACCTCCCATACGGCGCAACGGTAGCGACATGTTAGGCCAGCACCCAGCTCGCAGTCGCGGACTTATCAAACATGTTGGCAAAATAGAGAGCCTTCTTGATGTCACCATCAAAATAGATATTGCCCGCCACGGAGCCACCGGCGGCAAGGGTGCCAGACTGCAGCTCATCGGAGCCCTCGCTGTAGTAACCCTGGTTCTGCTGCGCACCGTTGGCGTCCTCGCCCTTCCAGTCGTAGATATTGTAATCTGCGCCCTCATCGCCATTGTTGACGTACGTGACGTGAATACCCGTCATGGTCGAACCGTCATAATTTGTGAGACCGGGCTGGACGGAATCGACGACGACGGAAAGACCGGCAGTCGTGGTCACCGTCGTGCCAACAGCCAGGTCAGCCGTAGGCTGCTCTTCCTTCTTAGTCTCTTCCTTCTTGTCGCCATCGTCAGCGTCCTCGGTGACGGTCGCCTTATCGCTACCGCAACCGGCAAGAAGACTGGCAGTCCCCAAGGCAACAGTGGCGAATGCGCCAAGTGCAGCGCGACGGCTCAGCAGCACTTCGTTTTCGAGCTTATTCATCATGCATCCTTCCTACGATCCGGCTACCGCGCCGGCACACAGCACATCGTAGGAAGGATTGAACTTGAATTCATTAGCTGAGAGCTAAGGTTACGTTAAACGGCCAATGCAGTCATCCAAACGCCGAGCAAACGCACTTTGCGCGACTGTCTGCTGGCAGTGCATCAACCCACCGTGACAGATTCCCCGGTAAAGGTGCTGATCATCAACAGGACAAAGAACACCAGGTAGCTGACACTCAGCGGGTACGCAATGATTAGGAAGACGACCCAGCCAACATCGGTTTTACCATCGGCACGACGCTGCTCGCGAGAGCGGCAGAGCCAAATCGTCACGCCAATGGCCACAATCAGCAACACGAGTGCCGCTGCGGCCAGCCCGGCAAGCGCAAACATCACGCCAATGCTCACGGCAATAACCGGAAGCAGTAGCAAGCCACACCCGCATCCACCCGGACTATACATGGCAGTCTGTCGGCGCTTCATCGTCACTCCAAGTTAAGCAATCGTTTGTAGACATCGAGGCCTTTGAGCAGAATTTCCTCGTCAAAGAGCATGGTATCAGTGTGAAGGGCGCTCGTGGCATAGGCGGGACAGCCATCCGGATCACTCGGGTTTTCTTGTCCCTCTGGCACGCCCGTGCCCAGCAGGAAGAACACGCCCGGAAGATGGCGCTGATAGAAGGCGAAGTCCTCGGCAATCAGCAGCGGCTCGTCCACAAGTTGCAGCTCGGACAAGGCAGGCGCGACGTTGGCAAACAACTCGGGGTCGTTATCGACCGGCGGATAGCCCTCGGCAAAGTCGAGATCATACGTGCAGCCCGTTGTGGCGCAGGCATCGTCCAACACGCGGCGCACGCCTTCGCGCGCTCGGTCGAACATATCGTCCGTAAACACGCGCAAGCTGCCCGCAACATGGGCCTCCCCCGCCACCGCATTGCAGACGGTGCCGGCCTGCAGCAGGCCGAACTTACCAATGCAGGGCTCGTCGGCACCCAGCTCGTCCATGAGCTCGCGCTCGGAAACTAAGAACTTGGCCGCCGCCAGCGCGGCATCGTGCGATTCGTTTACGGGAACGCCGTAGGTCTTGGCGATATGGATGCTCGTGCCATGGATATGAATGTGCGTCTCGCTTGAGCGCGCCAGCAGCGGACCGGGACAGCTCGCCAACGTGCCGGCGGGCAGATCGGGCCACACATGGAAGCCAAAGATGCAATCTGCCCTATAGCGCTCGAATACGCCGCTCTCGCACACCGTCTTGGCGCCACCGGTCGTTTCCTCGGCAGGCTGGAACACAAAGAGCACGTTGCGCTTGATGGCACCCGGTTGCTCACGAATCGCTCGGTCGACAAAAGTCGCCGCCGCGAGCGCCATGGCCATGTGTCCATCGTGTCCGCACGCGTGCATTTTGCCGGGATGAGTCGAGGCAAAGGCAACGCCCGTTGCCTCCGCGATGGGCAGGGCATCCATATCGGCGCGAATCGCCGTGGCATGCGTAGCGCCCACACCGGCATCGAAGAAGGCACAGACGCAGCTCGGACACGGATGGGTCACCTCACAGGCGAGCGGCGCCAACACGCCCTCGATATAGGCGATAGTCTGCGGAAGATCGAAGTCGAGCTCCGGGATCCTGTGTAAGTCGCGCCGATAGCAACGGAGTTCTTGGAGCTCGGTCATAAAGGTTCCTTTCATAGGTGCGCGCCAGTTGCCATCTTATTGTGCCGCAAGATTGCCGCACCCTTATTTCCAGCATATCCCTGCATTTTTTAAACGTTATATACGAATACTCTTGTTTGGTAAAGTGCAACGTGGTAGGGTCGTTACCACTTGATAGAGGCGCGGGCACGAAGAGCCGCGGGCGAGTCGGCAGACTTTGACCCTGCGGGGAGGCGAAACCCGCCGAACTGGGTTTTTCGGGCACGAACAGCCTGGTGGGCCTGCGGGAAACACCCGCAGGACTGTCTGCAGCAATGCGGGAGCGCTATCCGGACATTGGGTCCACGCTATGCGGATTCGATGCGCAGATGGCGCCGTCTGGATAGCGAGGTTTACGGGACATGGCATTGACCCCCAATGAGGCATATGCGGCCAAACAGCCGTTTGTGGACAAGGAAACGCTCGAGCATATCGTCGAGCAGTTCCCCACGCCGTTTCATCTATATGACGAAGCGGGCATCCGCCGCAATATGCAAGAGGTGCGCGACGCCTTTGCATGGAACCCGGGCTTTAAGGAATACTTTGCCGTCAAGGCCAACCCTAACCCGGCACTCATCTCCATTCTCAACGAATACGGCTGCGGCTGCGATTGCTCGAGTTATACCGAGCTCATGATTGCCCGCTCACTGGGCATCACCGGACACGACATCATGTTCTCGTCCAACGACACGCCGGCGGCGGATTTTGCCCTTGCAGATAAACTGGGCGCCATCGTCAACTTTGACGACATCAGCCATATCGAGTTCTTTGAGCGCGTCGCGGGCCCCATTCCCAAGACGGTAAGCTGCCGTTTTAACCCGGGCGGCCTGTTCCAGCTCTCTAACGGCATTATGGACAACCCCGGCGACTCCAAGTACGGCATGACCACCGAGCAGCTCTTTGAGGCTTTCCGCATGCTCAAGGCCAAGGGCGCCGAGAATTTTGGCATCCATGCCCTCCTTGCCAGTAACACCGTCACTAACGACTACTATCCCAAGCTCGCACGCATCCTCTTTAAACTTGCCGTGCGCCTGGAGTGCGAGACCGGCGCACATGTCGCCTTTATCAATCTGTCCGGCGGTGTGGGTATCCCCTACCTGCCCGAGCAACAGGCTAACGACATTCACGCCATCGGCGAGGGCGTACACGCAGCCTACGACGAGATTCTGGTCCCCGCCGGCATGAGCGATGTGGCGATCTGCACCGAGATGGGTCGCTTTATGATGGGCCCCTACGGATGCCTGGTCACCAAGGCCATCCACGAAAAGCAGATCTACAAGGACTATATCGGTGTCGACGCAAGCGCCGTCGATCTGATCCGCCCTGCCATGTATGGCGCCTACCACCACATTACGGTAATGGGTCAGCCGGGCGGCCCTGACAAGACCGCAGCACCGGTCACGAACACGTATGACATCACGGGCAACTTGTGCGAGAACAACGACAAGTTCGCCATCGATCGCGAGCTGCCGCATATCGACATGGGCGACCTGCTTGTAATCCACGATACCGGCGCGCATGGCTACTCCATGGGCTACAACTACAACGGACGCCTGCGCTCCGCCGAGGTCCTGCTGCGCCCCGATGGCTCGGCCGACCTCATCCGCCGTGCCGAGCGCCCGGGCGATTACTTTGCCACGCTCGACGTGCTGCCGAGCGGCCGAGAGC
>CAVKNR010000054.1:0-7623 GCA_963657575.1 Sodaliphilus sp. | reverse complement strand
ACGCACACCAACGTGATCTTTGACTGCGTGCGTCCCTCGGATCTGCAGATGAGTGCCGAAGACGTAAAGCACGCGCTGGCACAACGGGTCGAATCGGAATATCCCAAGTCGATTGCCAAGATTACGATCGACGAAGACTACGTAGGACATACCCACGAGTAGGGCTGTGCCGGCAAAGCAGGTTATGCAGAAGGGGAGAGCATGAAGAAACTGTATCTACTCCGCCACGGTCAGACGGAGTTCAACGTCAAAAAACTGGTCCAGGGCCGCTGCGATTCACCGCTGACCGACCTGGGCCGCAAACAAGCGGGAATGGCAGCCGCATGGCTCAAAGCCCACAACGTCGTTCCCGACAAGGTGGTCTCCTCCCCTTTGGGCCGAGCCATGGACACGGCAAGTCTCGTCGCAAGCGAGCTCCTTGGCCCGGACGCAGCAGTCGATCCCTGCGAAGGCATCATCGAGCGCTGCTACGGCACCTTCGAAGAGGGCCCGCACGACGCGCTGCCTACCGACGTCTGGGATCCGGGCGAGGACCTGGTCCCCTTCGGAGGAGAGGGAAGCAAAGCGTTGCAAGAACGCATGGTAGCCACCCTCACCAATCTCATGGGCGCCGAGGGCATAGAAACCCTCCTAGCAGTAAGCCACGGCAGCGCCAGCCGCCAATTCATCAAGGCTGCAGCCCCAGAGGGCTTCAAGCTCCCAGCAAAACTCCCCAACTGCGCCATCATGATCTTCAATTTCGATCAGGCAAAGCCACAAGCAGAAGGCGAGCCAATGCAATGCAAGTTCACCCTCCAGCAAATAGTGGACCCCCAACAAAGTCATTAGCCTGAGCGAGCAAGGTTTAGCAGACATCAACGTGGCGTTCCCAGTGTGCGGCGGAGGGGGCGGGCCTGAGACATATTAAGGTTGTCGCGAGTTCCGCACGAACAGGAGAGCACTTAATGTGCTCTCCGTCGTGAGCAGGACTGTAGAGCAGCAACCTTAATATGTCTCAGGCCCGCCCCCTCCGCCGCACACTGGGAACGTGCCACGCACTTTACCTGCGTAAACAATGTGAGTGAAATATGAATCTCGATGGATACGCCCGCAGCCGTGTATACTAAACAGCTGTGTGTAACCAGGGGAGTATTCTGGCTGGACAAAATGCCTGCTTAATAGGGTTGTCAGGTAGTCCGGACGCAATACAAGGCTGGGGAGCACGTCGTGTAAGTAGTGGTCCTCTAGGGGCGTACGCTCGGTGGTGTACGCATTGTCCCAAGACCACGCGAGAGTTGGGATCATATCTTGATCAGCATGATTCTCGGCCGCAAGATTGGCATGACCCAGGTTTGGGACGAGGACGACAACGTCGTTCCCGTCACGGTCATCCAGGCTGGCCCCTGCGCTGTCTCGCAGGTTAAAACTCAGGCAACCGACGGCTATGACGCCGTCCAGATCGGTTTCGGCGACATCAAGGCCAAGAACGTGAACAAGCCCATGGCTGGTCACTTCGCCAAGGCTGGCGTCGAGCCTGTCCGCTTCCTTCGTGAGGTCCGCGTCGAGAACGGCGAGGAGCACAAGGTCGGCGAGGTCGTCACCGTCGCTGATTTCGCTGATGTCGAGAAGGTCGACGTCATCGGTACCTCCAAGGGTAAGGGCTTCCAGGGTCGCATCAAGCGCTGGGGTCAGCGCCGCGGTCCTATGACGCATGGTTCTCACTTCCAGCGTCACCCCGGTTCTATCGGTCAGTGCGCCTATCCTGCGCGCGTCCTCAAGGGCGTCAAGATGGCCGGTCACATGGGTAACGAGCGCGTTACCGTCAAGAACCTTTCCGTTGTCCGCATCGATGCCGAGCAGAACCTCATCTTGGTCAAGGGCGCTGTCCCGGGTGCCAAGAATGGTCTCGTCGCCATCCGTATGGCCTAAGGGCCCAGCCCATTTAGCCCAGCGTCATACCAAGGAGAACACTTAAATGGCAAAGTTTGAAGTAAAGAACAGCGAGGGCAAGAAGGTCGCCGAGGCCGAGCTCGCCGCTGAGGTGTACGGCATCGAGCCGAACATCCACGTTATGCACCACATCGTCAAGTGCCAGATGGCCTCTTGGCGTCAGGGCACCCAGTCTGCTAAGGGTCGCTCTGAGGTTTCCGGTGGCGGCAAGAAGCCTTGGCGTCAGAAGGGCACCGGCCGTGCCCGCCAGGGTTCCATCCGTGCTGCCCAGTGGCGTCACGGTGGCGTTGTCTTCGCCCCCAAGCCCCGTTCCTACGCTAAGCGTATGAACAACAAGGAGGTCAAGCTGGCTATGCGCTCCGCGCTGTCCGCCAAGCTGGCCGATGGCGAGCTCGTGCTCGTCGACGACTACGGCTTCGAGAAGCCTTCCACCAAGGCTGCCGTCGCCATGCTCAAGGCTCTCGGTCTTGAGGGCAAGCGTCTGACCATCATCGTTCGCGATGAGGACGTCAACGCCTACCTGTCGTTCCGCAACATTCCCAAGACGTTCATCATCACCGCTGACGAGGCCAACACCTACGATCTCGTTAACAACAACGCTGTGCTGATGCCCGCCGACATCGCCGCTCACTTCGGGGAGGTGCTTGCATAAATGACCGCCCACGAGATCATCATCCGTCCGATCGTGTCCGAGCGTTCCTTCTCCGGCATGGAGCTGAACAAGTACACGTTCGAGGTCGCCAAGGATGCTAACAAGTATCAGATCAAGGACGCTGTCGAGGAGATCTTCGGCGTCAAGGTCGTTCGCGTGAACACCCTGACGGTCAAGCCCAAGACCAAGCGCGTGCGCTATGTCGCCGGCAAGACCCGTTCTTGGAAGAAGGCCATCGTCACGCTGGCCGAGGGCGACACCATCGAGGTCTTTGGCAACCAGGCCTAAGACTCGCTGCTGTTGAGTGAGCTCATGCCTCCCAAATAGGGGAGGCGAGAGCTCAAGGTTTTGGGCGTATAAAATGGACACGCCCGGAGCCGTGTATACGTCCGGTGTCATCGCACCCGAGGCAGAACCTCGAATCCCTGTCTGCGATGGCTAACGGATTCCTATTGAAAGGGATTGTAATGGCTGTAAAGCACCTTAAGCCGACCTCCGCTGGTAGGCGTTGGCAGACGATCTCCGATTTCTCCGAGATCACCTGCACCAAGCCCGAGAAGTCTCTTCTCGAGCCCCTGCCCAAGAAGGCCGGTCGTAACAACAACGGCCGCATCACCACCCGCCACCAGGGCGGCGGCGTGAAGCGTCGTTACCGCGTGATCGACTTCAAGCGCAACAAGGACGGCGTGCCCGCCAAGGTTGCCACGATCGAGTACGATCCGAACCGTTCCGCTCGCATCGCTCTGCTGCACTACGCTGACGGTGAGAAGCGCTACATCCTGGCCCCCAAGGGCCTCGAGGTCGGTCAGACCATCATGTCCGGTTCTGACGCCGACATCAAGCCGGGCAACGCTCTGCCCCTCGCCGACATTCCCGTCGGTACGCTCATCCACGCCGTCGAGTTCCAGCCGGGCAAGGGCGCTGCTATCGCCCGTTCCGCAGGTAATTCCTGCCAGCTGATGGGTAAGGAGGGCAAGTACGCTATCGTCCGTATGCCTTCCTCCGAGATGCGCCGCATCCTCGTTACCTGCCGCGCCACCGTCGGTGAGGTCGGCAACGCCGATCACTCCAACATCGTCATCGGCAAGGCCGGCCGTAAGCGTCACATGAACGTGCGCCCGACCGTCCGCGGTACCGTCATGAACCCTGTCGACCACCCGCACGGCGGTGGCGAGGGCAAGAACCACACCTCTGGTCGTCCCTCTGTTACCCCCTGGGGTAAGCCGACGAAGGGCCTTCGTACGCGCAAGAAGAAGAAGGTCTCGAACCAGCACATCATTCGTCGCCGTAAGAAGTAATTTCGGATACCGAGTTTTAGGAGAAAGCACTTATGAGCAGAAGTCTCAAAAAGGGCCCGTTCGTGGAGACTCGCCTTCTCTCGCGTATCACCGCGATGAACGAGGCTGGCAAGAAGGACGTCGTGAAGACCTGGTCCCGCGCGTCCACCATCTTCCCCGAGATGGTTGGTCACACCATCGCCGTCCACGACGGCCGCAAGCATGTGCCCGTGTATGTTACCGAGTCCATGGTTGGTCACAAGCTCGGCGAGTTCGCGCCGACTCGTACGTTCCGTGGCCACAAGGCCAAATAGGGGGTTAACCGTAAATGGCAACTAAGTCTATTGAAACTGAGGCCACCGAGGTTCGCGCCGTCGCCAAGTACGTGCGTGTTTCCCCTAGCAAGGCCCGCCTGGTGGTCGATCTGATCCGCCGCAAGCCTGTCGCTCAGGCCTTCGACATCCTCCACTTCTGCGACCGCGCCGTCGCCGTGGATGTCGAGAAGGTTCTCCGTTCCGCCGTTGCGAACGCCGAGAACAACAACGGTCTGCGTGCCGACAACCTGGTTGTCGCCGCTGCCTATGTTGACGAGGGTCCGACGCTTAAGCGCATCCGTCCCCGCGCCAAGGGTTCCGCTTCTCGTATTCTGAAGCGTACTTCCCACATCACCGTCGTCGTTGCTCCTCGAAAGGAGGCGTAAAGCTGTATGGGTCAGAAAGTCTACCCCACCGGCTTCCGTCTTGGCATCACCGAGAACTGGCGCTCCCGCTGGTTCGCAGAGAAGGATTACGCTAAGACCCTCGGTAACGATCTCGAGATCCGCAAGTACCTCGAGAAGCGTCTTTCCCGCGCAGCTGTCTCCCGCGTCGAGATCGAGCGCGCTGGCGACAAGGTGAAGGTCATCATCCTCACCGCTCGCCCCGGCGTTGTCATCGGTAAGAAGGGTGCCGAGATTGATACCCTCCGCACCGAGCTCGAGAAGGTCGCTGGCGTCTCCAAGGGCCAGCTCTCCGTCGACGTTGTCGAGATCAAGCGCCCCGAGCTCGACGCCAACCTCGTTGCTCAGTCTATTGCCGAGCAGCTCGAGGGCCGCGTTGCCTTCCGTCGCGCTATGCGCAAGGCTGTCCAGTCCGCCCGCAAGGCCGGCGCTAAGGGCATCCGTATCCAGTGCTCCGGTCGTCTCGGCGGTGCCGAGATGGGCCGTCGTGAGTGGTACCGTGAGGGTCGCGTGCCTCTGCACACCCTCCGTGCCAAGATCGACTACGGCACGGCTGTCGCCAGCACCACCATGGGCGCTTGCGGCGTGAAGGTCTGGATCTACCTGGGTGAGAAGCTCCCGGGCCAGCCTGTTCCCAACCCTGCACTCGAGGGCTCTTCCCGTCCTCGTCGTCGTAACTCCGAGAGGAGGGGTCAGTAGTGCTTGCCCCTAAGCGTATTCTTCACCGCAAGGTGCAGCGTGGCTCCATGAAGGGCCAGGCCAAGGGTAATACCGAGCTGCATTTCGGCGAGTTTGGTATCCAGGCTCTCGAGGCCCATTGGATCACCAACCGTCAGATCGAGGCCGCTCGTATTGCCATGACCCGCTACATGAAGCGTGGCGGTCGTGTCTACATCACGATCTTCCCCGATAAGCCCATCACCAAGAAGCCTGCTGAGACTCGCATGGGTTCTGGTAAGGGTAACCCCGAGGAGTGGGTGGCCGTCGTCAAGCCCGGCCGCATCATGTTCGAGGTCAAGGGTGTTCCCGAGGAGGTCGCTCGCGAGGCTCTGCGTCTTGCGCAGCACAAGCTCCCCATCAAGACCAAGATTGTTGCTGCCAAGAACGCTGAGCAGCGCATCGAGAAGGAGATGGCTGAGGAGGCCGCTCTCGAGGCCAAGTGGGCTGCTGAGGACGCCGCCGCCGCCAAGGAGGAGAACTAATGAAGCCCGCAGAGATTCGTGAGCTCTCGGACGCTCAGCTCGTTGAGAAGCTGAAGGAAATGCGCGCCGAGCTCTTTAACCTTCGTTTCCAGATGGCCACCAGCCAGCTGGACAACACCGCTCGCGTCAACACCGTGAAAAAGGACATCGCTCGCGTCCTCACGGAGCAGCGCGCCCGCGAGATCGCAGCGGAGAAGTCCGCTGTCGCCGAGTAGGACCTAAGGAGAGAACATGACTGATTCGCGTAACTCGCGTAAGGTCCGTACGGGTGTCGTTACCTCCGTCTCCGGTGCCAAGACCATTGTTGTCACCATCACCGAGCGCAAGCGTCACCCCAAGTACGGCAAGATGATGACCAGCTCCAAGAAGCTGCACGCTCACGACGAGGAGTGCACGGCTGGCGTGGGCGACACCGTCCGCGTTATGGAGACCCGTCCTATGTCCAAGATGAAGCGTTGGCGCCTCATCGAGGTCGTCGAGCGCGCTAAATAAGCAGTCGCTCTTACGACTTGTACGTTTCCGAAGATGTGCGTATGCCTGGCTTGCATACCACGGGCCGTATAAAGGCTGCGCACCTCTCTTCGGTTCTTAGTTCGGAGGAACATCTACCATGATTCAGATGCAAACCATGCTGAACGTCGCCGACAACTCCGGCGCTCGCAAGATTCGCTGCATCAAGGTGCTTGGCGGTTCCAAGCGTCGTTATGCAGGCATCGGCGATGTGTTTATCGGTGCTGTCCAGGAGGCTACCCCTGGCGCCAACGTCAAGAAGAAGGACGTTGTCCGTTGCGTCGTCGTTCGCACCGTTAAGGAGATCCGCCGCAAGGATGGCTCCTACATTCGCTTTGATGAGAACGCCTGCGTTGTCATCAACAACGATGGTTCGCCCGTCGGCACCCGTATCTTCGGGCCCGTCGCTCGCGAGCTTCGTGACAAGAAGTACATGAAGATCGTCTCGCTCGCTCCCGAGACCCTGTAGTTAGGGGAGATATATGTATATCAAGAAGGGCGATAAGGTCCAGGTTCTCTCTGGTAAGGATCGCGGCAAGCAGGGCGTTGTCCTGCGTGCTCTCCCCGCCGAGAACAAGGTCGTTGTCGAGGGCGTTTCGGTCGTCAAGAAGGCCGTCAAGCCCAACACTGCCAACCAGCAGGGCGGCATCGTTTCGCAGGAGGCTCCCATCGACGCCTCCAACGTCAATCTCGTTTGCCCCGAGTGCGGTAAGGTTACCCGCGTCGGTCACGAGAAGGACGGCAAGAACAAGCTGCGCGTCTGCAAGAAGTGCGGCCACAAGTTCTAAGCTGCCCGCAACATCAAGTTGCTAGCAAAGGCCCGGATGCCCCAAGGCACCCGGGCCTTTTTCTATCCCTACTCATTGGGGACAGACTTAAATGACTTGTCGTTGGGGATGTTCTTAAACGGCTAGTTGATGGGGACAGTCTTTAGATTTGTATATCTGGCCATCTGGGATAGGCTTCAACGAAAGCGGCACCTAGGGACAGTCCTTTGATGTCTGGTGCCCCCAGAGGGGAGAAGTAATACAGCTGGCTCTGTCTTTTAGGGCTTTGGTGTTCCGCCCCTTTATGTTTCACAAGGATCGTCGCATGCGCATTTACGCGCATAGTCTTGCGCGATAATGCGCATAGCCGCGCAAACATCTGCCAACTATGGCTAAATAATGCCCGATAAGCAAATAAATACGCAAACACGAGCAGATACGCGCGCAATTGTGCGACTATAGGGTTGTTAGAAATGAAGGACTTCCGATGACTCAGGAGGCACATCATGGCAGATTCCAAACAGGCTCCGCTCGACGCCGAGGCAGCCGCAAAGGCGGCGTTTGCCTC
>CAVKNR010000053.1:0-7646 GCA_963657575.1 Sodaliphilus sp. | reverse complement strand
ATGCGGTCCAGGCACTCGACCACGATCTCGACCTGGAAGAGGGTGTCGGCAGCACCATCCCACTCTACGTCAATCATGCGCTCGGGGTGCTCCATGAGGCCCTTGACGTTGGGGCAGTTGGCGCGATGCACTGAGACACCTCGGCCACGCGTGATGAAGCCGACGATATCGTCGCCCGTCACGGGGTTGCAGCAATGAGCCAGACGGACCAGCAGGCCACTGTTGCTCTCGCCCTTAACGATAATGCCGTTACTTGCGCTCTTGCCACGCTTTTGCGGCTTGCGGTTGGAGCCGCGGGCCGGCTGTTTCACGACCTCGGCGATAGCCTCGGCCTTGGTGAGCTGTTCCTCGGGCTTGGGGTCCAAGATTTGCTCGACCTTATTGCCCACAGCGCGCGGGGCAACCTTGCCGGCACCGACGGCGGCAAACAGGTCCTCGAGCTGCTTGAAGTTAAACTGCTCCGCCACGGCATTGAGCGCACGCGTGGAGCGCGGCGTGGAGATGCCATACCCGCGCTTGCGCAGGTCCTTGGCCAGCATATCGCGGCCGGCGGCAGCGTCGTCGTCCTTAGTCGCGGCGGCAAAGTAGCGACGGATCTTGGACTTGGCCGAAGGCGTCTTGACGATCTTGAGCCAATCACGCGACGGTTTGGAACTCTTGTTAGTCAGGATCTCGACACGGTCACCCGTCTTAATCTCGTGCGTGAGCGGGGCCACAGCACCGTTGATCTTAGCGCCGACGCAGTGGTTTCCCACCTCGGTGTGAACGGCATAGGCAAAGTCGAGCGGCGTGGAGCCGGCACGAAGCGCCATGACCTCGCCCTTGGGCGTAAAGACGAAGATCTCCTGATCGAAGAGGTCGACCTTCAGCGAATGCAGGTATTCCTTGGCGTCGGTGATCTCATCAGACGCAGCCCAATCGAGCGAATGCTTGAGCCAGTTGATCTGGTCGTCCAAACGTTGAGCGTCATTGGTCTTGGAAGCAGACGATCCGCCCGACTTCTTATATAGCCAGTGGGCGGCAATGCCGTACTCGGCCTGCTCATGCATCTCATAGGTTCGAATCTGAATCTCGAGCGGGCGGGCCGTGGGGCCGATAACCGTCGTATGGAGCGACTGGTAGTTATTGACCTTGGGCATGGCGATATAGTCTTTAAAGCGACCGGGCATGGGGTGCCACAGCGTATGCACTGCGCCGAGCGTGGAGTAGCAATCGCGCACCGAATGGGTAATAACGCGCAGCGCCACCAAATCGTAGATCTCGGAGAATTCCTTGCCCTTGCGCTTCATCTTTTGGTAGATGGACCAATAGTGCTTGGAGCGGCCGTTGATCTGGAAGCCCTCCAGGCCAATGCGGTTGAGCTCGTCGGTGAGCGTCTTGATGGTCTCGGCCAGATAGCGCTCGCGAACCTCGCGCGACTCAGCCACCATGCGCGCGATGCGCTGGTAGGCATCGGGCTCCAGGTAGAAGAAGGACAGGTCCTCGAGCTCCCATTTAATGGAGCTCATGCCCAGACGGTCGGCCAGAGGCGCATACACGTCCATGGTCTCGCGAGCCTTAAACAGGCGACGGTCCTCACGCAGGGCTGCAAGGGTGCGCATGTTGTGCAGACGGTCGGCAAGCTTAACGATGATGACGCGGATGTCCTTGGACATGGCGAGGAACATCTTGCGCAGCGTGAGGGCCTGTTTCTCGTCCATGCTGTCGACTTCGATGTTGGTGAGCTTGGTCACGCCATCGACGAGCTCGGCCACCGTATCGCCAAACAGGCCGGAAACATCGGCAAGCGAAGTCTCGGTATCCTCGACGGTATCGTGCAGCAGCGCGGCGCACACCACGTCACAGTCCATCTTAAGATCGGCCAGAATGATGGCCACCTCGACGGGATGGTTGATGTACATCTCACCCGAGCGCCGCTTTTGGTTGCAATGCTTCTCGGCAGCAAAGCAGTAGGCCTGCTCAACCTTAGAAAAGTCGTCCTCATTCATATATTTGAGGCACAGACGCTCCAGCTTGTCGTAGCTGTCCGCCATAATCTCGGGCGGCAGCTCATCGGCATGCTTATAGTGCTCCATCTCCGAAAACGGCTGGAGGGTGGAATCATGGGCGGTACGGGCTGCGGCATCCATCGAGGTCCCCTTCCCCTAGGCCCGCGGTACGATCGGGCGGTTAACTTTGGCTAGCATATCAGAAGCGCACGAATCGAGCGCCCAGCTCCGGAAAGCCGAAAACTCCATGCGCGAGCGCAAGCCCTCCAAATAGCGAATTGACCTGCTCAATTGCACGCGGCCGGGGTTTTCGGCCATCGCGATGCGACGGGTGTCGTCAAACCCCGAAACGCGACAGAAACCAAGCTCTTCGAAGATTCCTAGGCCGCTTTCCACCGAGCGCTCGTCGACCGGCGTGCGGGCATCGATGGCAAGGCACATCTGCGCGATGTCGATATCGCTTGCGCAGAATGAATCATCCCCGGTCTTGCCGCGGTTGGAGCGCCACATGGTCTGCAGCGCGCGATAGAGTGTGACGAGCTCGTCGCGCTCGGGTGCGTAGCAGTCGAGCAGGCGCTCGTTAATGCGGGCATCGCGCGACGAATAGAGCAGGTGGATCACGGCGGGCTGGCCATCGCGACCGGCACGGCCGCTCATCTGGTTAAACTCAATGCCGCCAAACGGCATGTGATAGAGCACGACATGGCGGATATCGGGCAGGTTGACGCCCTCGCCAAAGGCAGATGTCGAGACGATGCAGCTGAGGCTGCCGTCTCGGAATGCTTCCTCCACGCGACGGCGATCGGAACGCACAAGCCCCGCGTTATAGAACGCGATATGGGTTGCGCAATCGGGCACACGCTTGCGCAACGTCTTGGCGAGCGCCACGGACTGGTCGCGCGAATTGACGTAGATGACGGTCTTTTCCCCCGTCGCCACAATCGACACCAAACGGTTCTCGCGACTTGCAAGATCGCGGTCGTCCTCGAGCCGCAGGTTCTCGCGCACCGTCTCGTCGACCACCGTGCGAGTGATCGGCAACATGCGGGCAAGCTCGGCCACAACCGGAGCCGTCGCGGTGGCCGTCGCAGCCATAACGACCGGGTCGCCCAGGGCTTTGAGGATATCGGACATGTCGAGATAGGCGCTGCGGTCGCCGCCCTTGGCAAGACCGGCATGATGCGCCTCATCGATAACGACAAAGCCGATGCGGCCCGAACGCGCGAAGCGGTCACGGTGGATAGATAGGAACTCGGGCGTCGTGAGCACGATACCGGTGCGGCCCGAAGCTAGGCCGGCGAACACGTCATCGCGCGCGGCCTCCACGGTCTCGCCGGTAAGCACGCCAACGCCAATGCCAAGCGATGCCATCGTCGACGAGAGGTGATAGGCCTGGTCGGCAACAAGCGCACGCAGCGGATAGACAAAGATGCTCGCACGTCCGCGAAGCACCGCCTCACGCGCGGCATGCACATGGAAGATGAGCGACTTGCCGCGGCCCGTTCCCATAACCGCCAAGACACTCTGGTGATCGGCCAAGGCGTCGAGCGCCTCAACCTGCGCGCGGTGCGGCTGGTTCGATCCGATAAAGCTATGGATAAGCGAGCGCGTGAGCTCGGTATAGGAAAGCTGGGCGAGCGTCTCGCGCTTGCGCGACTCCAAGCGCAGGCCGGAATCCGCCGGCTGCACGCCACGACGAAGCTCGCATGCCGGATCGTCGACGCTGGGCAGCGTGCTATCGCGGACCAGAACATCCTTGACCATGAGCTTGGGCTTCACACGCCCCTGCCAATGCTCGGCAACGGCCTCGAACACCAAGTCGACAGCGCTATCGCAGTTGATGAGCTTATCGATTTGCGGCACGCGGAACATGATGGCCGGCACGCTCGCGGCTCCATCGGTCGCCACAAAGCGCATGTGCTCGCCGGTTTTGCCCACCACGGCGCGATCGCACATCGTCACGCCCTCGGCGGCCAGCAGCGGCACCTTGTTGCCCTGGCCAAACGGCTCAAGACGGGAAATCTGCTCTATAGTCTCGATATTCAGCTCGGAAAGGTCGACCGTGGCGGCAACCTCGTCGATGTCTTCAAAGTCCTCAGCGGGAATCTCCGATAGCACGGCGGAAAGGCGACGACGGAATTCATCGAGCTTGGATGCCTCGATGGTCACACCCACCGCACCGGCATGTCCGCCGCGACGAATCAGCAGGTCGGAACAGCGCTCGACGGCGTCAAACAGGTTAACTTTGCCCACCGAGCGACCAGAGCCGCGCGCGATACCGTCCTCGATCGAGAACAGCAGCGCCGGCACGTGATAGCGGTTGGTCAGACGGCTTGCCACGATGCCCTTGACGCCCTCGTGCCAGCCTTCGCCGCCCACAACAATCGCGCGCCCGCCGTCATAGGTCTCCTCGACCTTTGCCATGGCATCGCGCGTGAGCTCCGCCTCGATCTCACGGCGCTGGCGGTTGATTTCCTCGAGCTCAGCCGCCAGCGCGCTTGCTTCGATGGGATTGCGGGCAAGCAGCAGGTCGAGCGCCAGCTTGGGATCGGCCATGCGGCCGGCAGCGTTTAAGCGGGGAATGAGCGAGAATGACAGGCCATCCGCCGTAATGCTCGAAAGGTCCGCCTTGGCAAGCGCGGCAAGCGCGATATAGCCGGGGCGAGCGGTTACGCGCATCTGCTGGATGCCCTCGGCAACCAGCGCGCGGTTCTCGGGCGTGAGCGGCATCATGTCGGACACGGTGCCCAGCGCCGCGACCTCGATTAGCGAACGCCAATACGACGGCTTGCCCAGGCGCTCACCCAGGACTTGCACCAGCTTGAGCGCCACACCAGCACCGGCAAGCTCGCGCGAGGGGCCCTCGTCCTCGAGCTTGGGGTCGGTCAGGGGCACACCCTGCGGCACCTGGTCGGAGGGCTCGTGATGGTCCGTGACCACCAAATCGATCCCCAGGTCCTCCAAATAGGAAACCTCTTCCTTGGCGGCAATGCCGTTATCGACGGTCACGATCAGCTGGGGGCGAGCGAGCTCGTTAACGCGGTCGAGTGCCGCGCGCGAAAGACCGTAGCCCTCATCAAAGCGATGCGGAATAAACGGCGTGACATCGGCGCCAAACGTGCGCAGTGCCTCGGTCAACAGGCAGGTCGACGTAATGCCGTCAACGTCAAAATCGCCAAAGACTGCAATGTGCTCGTGGTTGCGAATAGCACGCTCGACGCGGTCGGCAACGACCGACATGCCCGGGATAATAAGTGGGTCGGCCCAGTCGCGATCAAGCGAAGGCGTCAAAAACAATTGGCCCTCTTTGATGGAGTCAATGCCGTGCGCGACCATAATGCGCGCCACCAGCCCGGGAATGCCCAGACCAGCCGAAAGCTCCTTTTCGAGCTCGGGGTTTTGCTGAGCGACCGCCCAGCGATGCGTCGTCTTAAGCGATGACATAGGCACCCACCCCTGATAGGGGCAGGTCGCCGCGATACCTCTCACGGTTCATAGCGATGAGTCCTCTGTGTATGCCCGCTTCGGCAGGCAGATCTGTTGAACGGATTTATTATACCGTGCAGCGCGGACGCAAAACGCCGCGGTGCGCCGCGGTTTCGGCAAACGATGGCGGTAATGGTCTCGAAATAATCGAGCGTTTCAGCCGCACGGACACATACGAGCGTCTAGCATATCCATACAAACGAGTTCGCGGATAAAGGGAGTCACGGGACATATGAAGCAATGGGCTGGACTGGGAAAGTTCCTCGCGGGGCATATGCAGATCATCGTTCCGATTTGCGTGGCGCTCGGCGTGCTCTTTCCCCAGCAGATCGGCGTGCTCAAGCCCATTGTTCCCGCCCTCTTCGCCTTTATGACGTTTCAGGGCGCGCTCAGCAACACCTTTCACCAGGTAGCCGAGGTGTTCCACCGTCCGCTGCACCTGATTCTGGCGCTGCTGGTCTCGGCAGTGCTTATTCCCATCGCGGCGTATGCCATAGGGTCACTCTTCTTTGGCTCCAACCCCAACCTTGTCTGCGGCATCGTGCTCGAGTACAGCGTGCCCGTGGCCGTCACCGCTTTTATGTGGATCAGCATGTTCGGCGGCAACGGCCCGCTCGCGCTCACCATCATCCTGACGTCCTCGGTTATCTCCCCTGTGACGATTCCGCTCACGCTTAAGCTCTTGCTGGGTGCCACCGTCTCGATCGATGTGCCGAGCATGATGCAAGACATGGCCTTTATGATCGCCATCCCCGCCGTGCTCGGCATCGTGATCAACGAGCTCACGCGCGGCTGGGGGCACGAGAAACTCTCCCCCGCGCTCTCGCCCGCCTGCAAGTTCATGATGATGGGCGTTATCGCCTCCAACTCCACCGCCATGAGCGAGTACGTGCTGCACATGAACGCGGTGCGCTTGGAAGTCGCCCTCTTTATTTTGGTCTTCGCCATCAGCGGCTTTGTCGTCGGCATTCTGGTCGCCCGCGCGCTGCATCTGCCATATAGCGAAACGACCACCATGTGCTTTACCTGCGGCATGCGCAATATCTCTTCGGGCGCCGTCATCGCCACGCAATACTTTCCGGGCGAAGTTGTGTTTCCCGTCATGTGTGGAACGTTGTTTCAGCAGGTGCTCGCCTCGCTTATCGGGCACTTCTTTGAGCGTCTGACCGGCGAGGAGCGCGCCGCCCAGCGCAAGCGCGTCGAGGCCGGCCGCGATGCAATGGCGCGCTAAACCGTCCGTAGTGTGCGGGCGCTCACTTTACGATGTGAGCGCCTCCAGATGTGCGCGGAGTCGCTCCGCATCGACATCGAGCGTGGTCTCAGCATTGACCTGGGCCAAACGATAGCCGACAAAGTAGGGCGAAACCACCCAACGCGGCAGCGCCTTGGCAATGGTCCGACCGTCTAGGTGATAGAAGAACAGGTTGTACGACTCTGCGCGACCACCGTGGTGCTCGTTCAGGATATAGCGCAGAGCCACCTGGATCGCATCGGCGAAGAGATCCGCCTCGGCTTGGTCTCGCATGCCATCGCTGGCAGCGATTCCCTGCGGGGCTGAAACGTTGATCTCAAAGAACCCCATGATCGGTTCGGTTGAGATATTGACCGAGATTCTCCCCTGTTGCCAGACATTGATACCTTCGAAATTGGCGGAAGCCAGCGAAGCATAGCCGTCTTCCTGCTCCAAACCCACAATCTGCATGTGCGGATGGACCAGACTGCCGCCCGAAAGTGGCCCCTTGTTCTTGTACATGAGCACGCTTCGATACTGCTGTGAATCGATCATCTGCTGCCAGCAACCCAGGGCAAACCGCATCACATGGTGGAGTTCATCCGGCTTATAGGTCACCAGGTCGGCATCGTGATCGGCCGACTCGATCAGCACGGTTTGATGGGTGGCGCGCAGGGTTTTGAACTTATTCTCGAGCCAGATGCAGTCACCGTCGCGCTGGATGATGTTGGTGAGCCCTTCTGTATCGCAAAAGGGGCACGCGGTGCCGGGACGACGGTTGTCGTCGGGCTTGCCACTCGCCTGCTGAACATCGAATACAAGCGCCACGGGCTACACCTCCAGCGGTACGATCCTTGTGCCATGGAGCTCGGAGACGCCCAGTGCCGCCGCCACGGTATCGCGGTTGGCCGTGGAAATGCCGCCGCCGGGAAGGATGGTCA
>CAVKNR010000052.1:0-7685 GCA_963657575.1 Sodaliphilus sp. | reverse complement strand
GCCGGCACCGACGTCAGATACTCCAACACCGTATTCAATCCGTCCATGTGTCCTCCTGTCGACTGACCAGTCTATTTGGAATGGGTAGTCAATTTGGGACGGGGCTATTTTAGCTACCCTTTAACTGTCAATAAATTATTTGGGGCAGGATAATTGTCAGCCGGCATATGAGGGTAGCTAAAATAGCCCCGTCCCAAATTGACTACCCCGGAATACTGGCTGGTGAGCGCTAGAGCTCCAGGCGCTCTTCGCTGCCGTCGATATCACAGAAGCGGGCGGCGATATTGCGCACCGAGAAGAACGCAAGGCGACCGTCGTTGGCGCTCTCGTGATCTTCGCCGATGCCCACCATGTGCTTAAAGCCGGCTTGGCGCACCCGGTCGCTCACGACCGCGTCGTCCTCGAGCGCGGCCTCGCCAGTTAATACGATCCAGCACTCCCCCGGTTTCCAACCCGAAACCTCAAACTTGGGGTTCGCGCCAAGCTCGGCCCACACGTCCTTATCGCGCGAGGTGCAAAACCACAGCTTGCCATCATCGACCATGGCAAACGAGAACGGCCTCACGCGAGGCTGATGCCCGTCGGCCACATCGGTCGTGGCCAGATACCACGCCGGAATGCGCCTGAGATACGAACAGGCGCGCTCGAGCTGCGCCGTGCGGTCGTTGTCGGTCATAAGGACCCCTTTCCTGCGCTCGAATCGCGCCTAAACAAGTTGAAGATTGATGACGATGACGCAGATGAGCAGCAACGCCGTCACCACCGCCGCCAACGCATCGCCGCGGCCAAATGCAAGCGCATGCAGACGTGTACGGCCCTGCTCGCCATGATAGCAACGGGCATCCATGGCGGCAGACAGCGTTTCGGCATGACGGAACACGCCCGTGAACAGCGGAATCGCCACACTGCCGAGCATACGCACGCCACCGAGCGGGCCTCCCGTCACGCGCGCACCGCGGCTCGCCTGCGCATCGGCCGTCTGCTTCATCTCAGTGGCAAACTGCGGCATAAAGCGCAGCGCGATACCTATGATCATGCCGAGCTCGTGCGCGGGAAGTCCCACACGCGCAAACGGCGCGAGCAGGCGCTCAAAGCCCGCGGTGAGGTCGAGCGTCGGTGTGGTAAGCGTGATAGCGCTCATACCGGCCATCATCAAGGTCAGGCGGCACGCCATAAAGGCGGCGGAATGCAGCGAGCCCTCGCTTATCTGCAAAAAGCCGAGCTGCCACAGAATGCGCCCGCTCTGGTCGGAAAACAGGTTGAGCACCGCGACCACCGCGACGATCGCCAGCAGCGGCGCCATCGATGACAGGACGCGACGAGCCGGCACCCGGGACACGGTATAGATCAGGACAACGAAGATTGCGACCGGGACCAGTCCGCGGAAGCTGCTGACCGTGAGCGTCGTGATCAGAAACACAAAGCCCAAGAGCAGCTTGGTTCGCGGGTCCAGGCGGTGGATTGCACTATTGCCGGGATAGTAGCTGCCAAACGAAAACACCTCCATTAGCAGCCCTCCTCTCGCGCGACCGTCTTGGATTTGGCCTTGTCCGAGACGTTAGAAGAACCGTCTGAGCAACCGATCAGCAAATCTGCCAACTCGTCGGCCAACGACTCAACCGTATAGAGGCCGTCCAAGCGTAGCGGCACGTCTGCCCTCGCAAGCGCCAGCGCCATGCGCTGGGCAGCGGGAACACCCAAGCCGATCGACTTGAGCTCATCGGCATACGCAAAAACCTGAGCGGGCGTACCCTCGGCAAACACCGCGCCCTCGTTCATCACGACAATACGGTCGCAGCAATTGGCAAGGTCATCCATGCTGTGCGAAACCATGACGACGGTCAGGCCATCGCGGTGAAGTCGATCGATGAGCTCCAAGAAATCACTGCGGGCCGCCGGATCGAGCCCCGCCATGGGCTCATCGAGCACCAGGACCTCGGGCTCCATGGCAAGCACGCCAGCAAACGCCACGCGCCGCTGCTGCCCGCCCGAGAGCTCAAAGGGGCTCTTGTCGCCCACCGTTGCTAGGTCGAGGCCTACGCGCGCGAGCGATGACGCAACGCGGCGGGCAACCTCGGCCTGCGACAAGCCAAGGTTGCGCGGGCCAAACGCCACGTCCTGTGCCACGGTCTCGGCAAACAGCTGACGCTCTGGATACTGAAACACCACGCCGACCTTTGCCTTAACCGCGGCGGCATCTTTCTTGTTTGCCAGGTCGAGCCCCAATGCGTAAACGGAACCCTCCTGGGGACGAATCAGACCGTTGAGATGCTGAACCAGCGTCGATTTACCCGAACCGGTATGACCTGCCAAGCCCAGGAACTCGCCGCGACGCACCGTCAGCGATACATCGCGCAGCGCCCACGGGCTGCTGGGGTCGTTTCCCCAGAGAGCCTGTTTGCTCGATTTGCCCGCAGTGGCCGAGCGCTTATGCCAGCGGCGGCGCTCGCGCGGACTGAGCGAATAACTGTACGAAACATGGGATAGTTCGATGACGGGCTCCGACGCGTTGCCCTCGTTGTCTACCGGAACAGTGCCGTCAGCGATTTCCAACTGGGATACGAAAGACTGCCCCGCGATGCCTGCTCCACTTCGCTCGGCATAAGCCTGCACAATCTCAGCGACCATATCCACCTCGCGCACCTGCGCATGAACAGGCACGCCCTTCGCACGAAGCGCCATGCCCAAACGGCACGACTCTGGCATGTCAAGGTTGAGCTGAGCGAGTTCATTCGCCCGCGTCAGAATCTCCTCGGGCGTGCCCAGCATGGCAACTCGTCCCATCTGAAACACGGCGACACGATCGGCCTCGGCGGCCTCCTCCATAAAGTGCGTAATCATCACGATAGTCATGCCGCGATCGTGAAGCGCATGACAGGCCTTCATAAGGCCCTTGCGTCCGCGCGGATCGAGCATCGAGGAGGCCTCGTCCAATATGAGCACGCGCGGCTCCATGGCGAGCACGCCGGCAAGCGCCACGCGCTGCTTTTGTCCGCCCGAGAGAGCGTGGGTCTCGTGGCGCTCAAAGCCCACCAGACCCACGGCCTTTAGCGCCTCGCGCACGCGCTGCGCGATCTGAGCCGATTCGACCCCTAAGTTCTCGGGACCAAACGCAACATCGTCCTCGACAAGCGTCGCCACAAGCTGGTCGTCGGGATTCTGGAACACCATGCCCGCAGTCGAGCGGATATCGTAGACCAGCTCGGGATCGGACGCGTCCATGCCGTTGACGCACACCGTTCCCGCATCGGGCTGCAGCAGCGCGTTCAAATGCTTGGCAAACGTAGACTTGCCCGACCCGTTTCCGCCGAGGATGCAGAAAAACTCGCCATCCTCGATGTTCAGATCGATGCCATCGAGCGCCAGTGCAGCACCGTCATAGCTAAAGGAAACGCCCCGACACTCAATCATGCGCGGCCTTTGACCTGGTCCTTCTTGGGCGTGATGAGATTAGAGACCGCCTTATACACCGCAAGCGTCAATACCGAGTTAAGCACGGTCTTGATAAGGTTGAACGGCAGCACGGCGGGAATCATGAGCGGGGCGATCACATCGACCGAGCCATACCAGAACCATACGCCAATGGTAAGGTTCGCGACCATGGACAGCACCGTAGCGGCAATGACGCCGAGCACCAGACCAATCACGGCACCCTTGTAGGTGTGCATCTTTTGGTAGACGATCGCCGCAGGCAGAATATAGCCCAGCGTAGCGACCAGGTTCATAAGCGCGCCGACCCAGTCGCCCGTGGTGAGCGCATGAATGACGATCGCCATGGCGGCAACAGCTGTGCCGGCACCAGGGCCATACGCAAATCCACACACCATCGCCGGCACCAGCGACGGGTCATACGTCAAAAACGGCGCCGAGGGAAGAATGGGCAGCTGCACATACATAAACAGTGCTCCCAAGGCACACATCAACGCCATGGTAACGAGCTGTTTGGTGCTCCACCTATTCGTGTTCTCAAAATGGATATGCTGCGACTGTTCAGACATTAAGATCACCTGCCTCTTTCATCCGGACTCTAACCGTTGGTACTGGGATCTCACCAGTTCAGCCGGCATGCGAACCAACACACGCACGGGTCGCGGACTCATCGGCTCGGTCGCAGACGCCTCGCCTGCGCCACGGCACCCCTTTGGCACCGCCCGATTTACCGCCAGTGGGGAATTTCACCCCGCCCTGAAACAGCACTTGCAAGTGTAGCACCAGTAGGCTTTCGCGCAAGTATGCCAAGGGTAATTTGTGGCGGGGATCAGTTGCCGCAACAACCACGTTCCCCACCCATCCCAAAGTAGCGCGCCTTTCGCGCAAAGCGCGAAACAGCGAAGGGACACGTACTCCTATCGACCACGTCCTTCTACGCCCGCCGACCTCAAGGCCGTAAACGCAGGGAATCCGGGGGCGGGACGGGGGCTTCTCTCCGGAATATTCCGCAGGACGCAAAGAGGCTCCGCAGCGCGAAGCGCGATGCGGAGCCTCTTTGCATGTCCGAGGACGTTCCGGAGAGAAGTCCCCGTCCCGCCCCCGGATTCCCGGTGGGAGTTCTAGACCTTGTCGGCCTTAGTACATACCGCCGCCCTGCTGACCAGCGGTGGCAGCAGCGATAGCGTCCTCAAGCTGAGTGTTTTTGGGCACATCGGAGACGGTGGCCTCGGTGATGAGGATCAGGCTGGCGACGGAAGCAGCGTTCTGCAGGGTGACGCGGCTGACCTTGACGGGGTCGAGGACGCCCATCTCGATCATGTCGCCCCACTCGCCGTTGGCAGAGTTGAGACCCTGGCCGGCAGGCAGCTCGGCAACCTTGTCGACCACGACAGCGCCCTCAAAACCAGCGTTCTTGGCGATGGTAGCGACCGGAGCGGTCAGAGCCTTCTTGACGATGTCGACACCGATCTTCTCCTCGGGGTCGTCGAGCTCAACGGCGTCGAGCGCAGGAGCAGCGTCCATGAAGGCGACGCCGCCACCGGCGACAATGCCCTCCTCGACAGCAGCGCGGGTTGCCTGCAGGGCGTCCTCGACGCGGTGCTTGATCTCCTTGAGCTCGGACTCGGTAGCAGCGCCGACCTTGATGACGGCAACGCCACCGGAGAGCTTGGCCAGGCGCTCCTGGAGCTTCTCACGGTCGAAGTCAGAGGTGGTGTTCTCCATCTCGCCCTTAATCTGAGCGATACGAGCGTCGATGGCCTCCTTGGAGCCAGCGCCGCCGACGACGACGGTGTTGTCCTTGGAGATGGTGACGGACTTAGCGGTACCGAGCATATCGGCGGTGATGTCAGCGACCTTCACGCCCAGCTCGTCCAGGGCAGCCTGGCCACCGGTGAGGACGGCGATGTCCTCGAGGATGCGCTTGCGGCGATCGCCGTAGCCCGGGGCCTTGACGGCGCAGACGTTGAGGGCGCCACGGATCTTGTTGAGGACCAGGGTCGGCAGAGCCTCGCCGTCGATGTCCTCAGCGATGATGAGCAGGCCACGGCCAGCGCGCTGGACAGCCTCGAGAACGGGCATGATGTCCTGAACGCTGGAGATCTTCTGGTCGGTGATGAGGATGTACGGATCCTTCATCACGGCCTCCATGCGGTCGTTGTCCGTGACGAAGTAAGCGGAGACATAGCCCTTGTCGAACTGCATGCCCTCGACGGTGTCGATGGTGATGTCGAACGTCTGGGAATCCTCGACGGTGATGACGCCGTCCTTGCCCACGACCTCCATGGCCTCGGCGATCTTCTCGCCGACCTCGGGGTCACCGGCGGAGATGGTACCGACGGAAGCGATCTGCTCCTTGGTCTCGACCGGCTTGGCCTGCTTCTTCATCTCGGCGACGGCGGCGTTAACGGCCTTGTCGATGCCGCGACGGATGGCCAGCGGGTTGGCGCCAGCGGCGACGTTGCGCAGACCGTCGTTGACGATGGCCTGAGCGAGCAGGGTTGCGGTGGTGGTGCCGTCACCCACGGTGTCGTTGGTCTTGGTGGCAACCTCCTTCACCAGCTGAGCACCCATGTTCTCGATGTTATCCTCGAGCTCGATCTCCTTGGCGACGGAAACGCCGTCGTTGGTGATGGTCGGGGCACCGAACGTGCGCTGCAGCGCAACGTAGCGACCCTTGGGGCCCATGGTGACGGTAACGGCGTCGGCCAGAGTGTTGACGCCCTTGGCGAGCTTAGCGCGGGCATCGGTGTTGAACGTAATGTTCTTTGCCATGGTAGGTAATCCTCCAAAAGAAATGTGACTCGCGTCGCCGCTTCCGAGTCCTATGCGGCGGGCGCGTTCAAAGACGAATCAGAGATTCTGACGAGACTAGGCCTCGACGACGGCGTAGATGTCGTCGGCGCGCATCAGCAGATACTTCTCGCCGTCGACCTTGACCTCGTTGCCACCGAACTTACCGTAGATGACAACGTCGCCAACCTTGACGTCCATGGGGATGCGCTCACCCTTGTCGTTGACCTTGCCGGCGCCCACGGCAACGATGGTGCCACGCTGCGGCTTCTCCTGAGCGTTGCTGGCAATATACAGACCAGAAGCGGTCTTCTGCTCGGCCTCGTCGGGCTTGACCAGAACACGATCTGCAAGCGGCTTCAAAGACGACATGCTTGTCTCCTCCTTTTTGGGCCGCGCGGTTATACCACGCGAATTAACCCTTTTTGTTTGCGTACGCGTTGAATGGTACCCACGAATGGCGGGTTATACAACACGGAGTCAAAAAATCTTATTTTTTGGCACTTAGATTTTCTGAATGCCGGGGGATAACTTAGCGATGCCTCCCGTGTGGCTCCGGAGGGGCGGGGCGTAAGGTTTCCTGCTCGGGCAGTCCTGCTCGCACGAAGGCCACATTAAGTGGCCTTCGGCTCGTACGGAACTCGCGATAAACCTTATGCCCCGCCCCTCCGGAGCCACACGGGAGGCAGGTTAACTAATTCGGGCCCGACATTCAGAAAAGTCAGTGCAGCAAAATGGCGATGCGGATAGCGACATGGGCATGGTTTTCGTTGCGTGCACGGGTCCCCTGGGGAGCACCGTGCATTTTTGGGAGTATTCAGCAAGCCAGGACGGCTGCATACACGCCGGACACACCATATTGGTCCCAAGGACGCCTTCGACCGGCGATTTGAGTCGGCAGGCAAACCCCGCCAGGACAAAAAGGCATGCTTCGCGCCGTACCGGAGCCCAAAATGACGTCAATCTCCGCAACGTTACTCAGCCGCAGCGGCACCGGCAGAGCTCGCGGTGCTGAATACTCCGTTTTTTGCACGGCACGGGCGGGGGTACATCAGGATCAGGAAGGACATCCCAGCCTTTTTATGCAATCTGTAATGGGAAGTATGCAAAACACCAAGAGATAGCATTGCTGGTGTCCAAATTGAGCGCGGGGCAGCAGCACCTCCGCCCCGCACCCAAATCCAACAGAGCAGGGACGCTCATGGCGGATCCCCACCAAAACGCAAACGCGGCTCGAGCGCTATCCCAAAAAGGCTGCCCGAGCCGCGCTTAACGGTACGGCATGAATACTTAGCGCTCGTAAATCAAGTTACCTGCCAGGTAGGTGGTCTGAACCTTGGTAGCCTGGAGCTCTTGGGGGTCGATGGTGAGCGGGTTTTGGTCCAGGACTACCAGGTCGGCATACTTGCCGGGCTCCAAGCTGCCGAGGTTTTGCTCGTCGCCCGCTGCATAGGCGCTGCCCA
>CAVKNR010000051.1:0-7961 GCA_963657575.1 Sodaliphilus sp. | reverse complement strand
GCGTATCATTATCTCTTGCTTGTTTGCACTGCTCAGGGAGGGGCCGCGCATGGCGCAGGAACACGATCTGTTTGATGACATTATCGAGATCAGCAAGGGTTTCGACTTTCTTAAAAACCCGCTTGGCGGCGTGACCGATGCACTCGATCCGTCGGCGCCGCAGTGGAATCCTGCCGACTACAAGGAGCGCCCGCGCGGCAACACCATTCCGTGCCTGACCTGCAAAAACGAAAAGAGCGGCTGCACCGCGTGCATGGACGTGTGCCCGGTCAACGCTATCGAGGTCGAGGAAGACGCCATTGAGATCCTCGACTCCTGTCGCAAGTGCGGCCTGTGCGCCGCTGCCTGTCCGACCGAGGCGATCATTTCGCCGCGCCTGGCGCCCAAAAACCTGTATGACGATATCGTCTCTGCTGCTACGAGCCACGAGACCGCCTACGTCACCTGCACGCGCGCCCTCAAGCGCATGCCGCGCGAAAACGAGGTCGTCGTCGCCTGCGTAGGCGATATTACGGCCGAGACTTGGTTCTCGGTGCTGGCCGACTATCCCAACGTGAGTGTCTACCTGCCACTGGGCGTGTGCGATAAATGCCGCAACACCGGCGGTGAGGACATTCTGGGCGAGGCGATTGCGAAGGCCGAGGAGTGGTCCGGCACGGGTATGGGCTTGGAGGTCGACCCCAAGAGCCTCAAGTGCCATAAGCTTCGCGAATACGAGCGCAAGGAGTACATGGAAAAGATTGCCCGCACCACGGGCCTGACGGTGACCAAGCTCAATCCGGCGACGGCGGCGCTGGCCTCGGTGACGCAAAAGCTCAAGGCCCATCGCCATCAGATTACCCAGCTGGAGCGCACGCTCAACACCATGTGCGGCACCACGACGACCAAGCGTCGCCGTTCGCTCACGCACGGGCGCCAGCTGGTGCTCTCAACGTTGCAAAACCACCCCGAGCTTGCCCAGAACATGCAGGTGAGCACGCCGGAATGCGATTTTGACAAGTGCACGTCGTGCGGCGAGTGCGTCAACGTGTGCCCCACGTTTGCCTGCGATTTGGTGGGAAGCGGTCGCTTTGCACTGGAGTCCACGTATTGCTTAGGTTGCGGAGCCTGCGTCAAGGTGTGCCCCGAGCATGCGCTTAAGTTGGTTGAGCATGATGCATCCAACCTGGTCGTCGTCGATCCCGAGGCCGAGGAAAAGGCCGCCCAGAAGGCGAAGGCTCACGAAGAAGCTGAGAAGGTTAAGGCTGAGGCAAAGGCCAAGCTGGACAAGATGCTCGATCAGGTAGAAAAGCTCGCGGAGTAGCTAAAAGAGCGTACATGATGGCCGGTGGGACAGGTATTGCCCCGCCGGCCAAAAAAGTTGCGGTGGAATAGTTCCCGTTTTGCCCTTAAGCTGGCCATTCTAGGAACTATCCCACCGCAACTAATAGACAGTTAGCTCATACTGCTCTGATGGGTCTCGCTGCCGTTATTGCGGCGGCTGACCGTTTCGTGGAGTAAAAAGAAGCTGGGAACCTGCTTTGTCTCGGTGTATTCCATAAGGATGCCGTCGGCGTTATAGGTCTGTCCGCGTACAACGGCGAGTGCGTTAAAGTTGTCGAGATCGAGTACGCGTGCATCCTCGGGCGTGGGATGCTCGATCGTTACATCGCGTTTGCCCGTGGCAATCTTAATGCCAAGGTCTTCTTCGAGGTAACGATAGATCGAGTCGTTGACAATCTCGGGTGTCAGCCCCGGTACCTGTGAGCTTAGGTAATAGGAGTCGTCGGAGCACACGGCCCGTCCGTCTGCATAGCGGATGCGTTTGGCACGCGTGAGCTCACAGCCTTCAGGAAACCCGGTAATCTTGGAGAGCGCCTTGTTACAGACGAGGAGCTCAAAGACGGTGGTAACCGTTTTGAGCTCAAAGCCTCGGCTGGCTGCGATTTCCTTAAAGGTCTCGAGTCCGCCGCCGCCACGACTCGTCTCGTCACTGATGTTGCGAATGACGCGCATGCCTTTGCCTTGCTGGGGGAGCACGTAGCCATCTGCCGCAAGCATCGAGATGGCGCGACGGACCGTCATGCGCGAACAGTCAAACAGCTGCGTGAGCTCAGTCTCCGAAGGCAGATAACTCTGATAGGCGTATGTGCCGTCGTCAATCGACTGCTTCACGTTGTCATAAATGGTTTGGAAGATGGCTCGCGCCATGACGGTCTCCTAGAGCTGGGTGCGCGAGCGGTGGATGGGGACTGCTCGCGCAGGTGTCAATCGATTTATTTGCTGGGGTCGATTATATATTTACCCATGGCACGCAGGGCCGGGTCTGACAGGATGGCGCCGAGTTCGTCGAGGGAAGCCACCTTGGCGACCATCGAGGATACGTCGAGCCTGCCAGAGTCGATGAGCTCGAGCGCGCGACGCTGCGTATAAGGGTTGATGTAGGACGAGGTAAGCACAAGCTCCTTCTGGAAGACCTCGAAGGGCTTGACGGTGATTGTCTCATCGGGCTTGGTGAGACCGAACATCATCACCGTAGCCTTGTGGCCGGCGATCTGGATGGCCTGCTCGATGGTGACGGGCTTGCCAACACACTCGATAACGACATCGACGTTGCCGACGCCCTCCTGCTTCAGGCGGGCCGGGACGTCCTCGTGGATGGAATCAATTGCCAGGTCGGCGCCGAGTTTGAGCGCAACCTCGCGCTTGCCTTCGACAGGCTCGAGCAAGACAACCTTGGTGGCGCCGGCGTTTTTAGCAAGCTGCATCATGAGCAGACCGATCATGCCACCGCCGATAACGACAACTGTGCTGCCGGGCTTGATGTTGCACATATCGATGCCGTGCAGGCAGCAGGCGACGGGCTCGGTCATGGCGCCCTGCTCGAAGCTGGTGTGATCGCCCAACTTGTAGACTTGCTGCATATCGACGGAGCAGTACTCGGCAAAGCCGCCGTTAACGGTGGTGCCGTAACCGGTCATATGCTCGCAGTAGTGGTTGATTCCGTCGCGGCAGGGTTCGCAGCAGCCGCAGGGATGGTTTGGGTCGATGCACACGCGATCGCCCGGTTTAAAGCCGGTGACATCGCTGCCCACGGCCTCGACAACGCCCGCAAACTCATGACCAAGGATCGTGGGCGGGGTAACGTCGGCTGCACCCTTGTCGCCTTCATAGATATGAACGTCGGTACCGCAGACGCCGCAAGCTTTGACGTTGATCAGAACGTCACGCTTGCCCACGGTCGGTTTTGTCGAATCCTCGACCCTGAGATCGTGCTTTCCATAGAAGACCGCGCTTTTCATGGTGACTCCTTAACGTGGCGGTGGATGTTGTAATGAAGTATAGGTATGTCTATAGATATAGACAAGCACATCTAGACAAGTAGAAAAGAAATTTATAATGCAGCCATCAGCTATGTCAGATTTAACAGGCGAAATACTGGACATATACCGTTTACGGCCAATAATCAACTGTTTACCGACCGTAGTATTTATGCTAACTTGTCTAGATAAGTGATATGATAAAAATAGAAGCGCAAGAAGTCAGGGAAGCGGGCCCACCCGTCCTATTGCACGAGGTACACGCAAACGGCGCGTCTGCGGTCTCGAGTGAAGCCAAAACCGCAGTCGCTCCGAATGAAGAGAGGGGGATTCCCCGTCATGATGCAAAAGATACAACGTTTCGGCGGTGCAATGTACACGCCTGCAATTCTTTTCGCATTTTCCGGAATCGTCGTCGGCCTGGGTACGTTGTTTACCACCGAGGCGATCTTTGGCGAGATGGCCACTGCGGGCCATCTTTGGTTTGATTGCTGGAATGTGCTGCTCCAGGGTGGTTGGACGCTCTTTAACCAGATGCCGTTGCTGTTTTGCGTAGCGTTGCCAATCTCGCTCGCGAACAAGCAGAACGCTCGCTGCTGCATGGAGGCTTTGGCCATCTACCTTACCTTCAACTACTTTGTAAGCACAATCTTGGGGCAGTGGGGCCCTGTCTTTGGTGTCGACTATTCTGTCGAGGCGGGCAGCGGTACTGGTCTTGCCACTATCGCAAGCATCAAAACGCTTGACATGGGCATCATGGGCGCGCTTATCATTTCTGGTATCGCCACGATGCTGCATAACAAGTTCTTCGACACCGAGCTCCCCGAGTGGTTGGGCGTGTTCTCGGGTTCCGTGTTCATCTATATGATCGGTTTCTTCGTTATGGTTCCGGTCGCTCTTATCGCCTGCCTGGTGTGGCCGCATGTTCAGGCTGCTATCTCCGCCTTCCAGGGATTCATCCTTTCCGCCGGTACGTTTGGCGTGGGTGTCTTTGCTTTCTTCGAGCGCGTGCTGATCCCTACAGGCCTGCACCACTTTATCTATACGCCGTTCTATTACGACAACGCGGCGGTCAACGGCGGCATCTTTGCTGCTTGGGCCAACATCCTGCCCCAACTGGCTGCCGATCCGAGCATTGCTCTTAAGGATGCCGCACCCTGGGCTGCCTATACCTGCCCTGGTTGGACTAAGGTCTTCGGCTCGCTTGGCGTCGCCATTGCGTTTTATATGACCGCCAAACCCGAGCGCAAGCAGCGCGTCAAGGCTCTGCTGATCCCGGTCACCCTTACCGCTATGCTTTGCGGTATCACCGAGCCGCTTGACTTCACCTTCCTGTTCATCGCGCCCGGCCTGTTCGTCGTCCACTGCGTGCTCGGAGCGCTTGGCTGCATGGCTCAAAACCTCCTTGGCGTCGTGGGTATCTTCGACGGCGGCATCATCTCGATGCTCTCGTGGGACTGGCTGCCCCTTTGGGCCGCACACGGTCTGCAGTACGCCATCTCCATCCTTGTCGGTCTGTGCTTTACCGCTCTTTGGGTTGTGGTCTTCCGTTTCCTGATCGTCAAGTTCGACTTTAAGACCCCCGGTCGCGAGGATGACGATGTTGAGGTCGAGCTCAAGTCCAAGGCCGACTACAAGCAAAAGCAGGGCGGTGCTGCTGCTGGCAAATCGGCCGCCCAGAGTAAAGATGATGAGCGCTTGGTGCTTGCCGAGAACATCCTCGATCTGCTCGGTGGCACGGATAACATCATCGATGTAACGAACTGCGCTACCCGTCTGCGCGTTAACGTCAAGGACAAGAGCGTCGTTGCACCCGAGGCTTCCTTCAAGGCGATCGGTACGCATGGCTTGGTGGTCCAAGGTCAGTCAATCCAGGTCATCGTCGGCCTTAGCGTCCCGCAGGTTCGCGAGAAGTTCGAGAGTCTTCTGAAGTTCGAGACTCTTCTGTAAACCATCGTCCATCGAAACAATCGGCCTTGCAGAGCCGGTATGCACCGCAAGGCCGATTCTAGAGATAAAAAACTCCACTTCTAGGTAACAATTCCAAACCGTGCAGGCCGCGTACGGGGATGGATTGAGCAAGCGGCCAGAATGAGGAGGACATCATGTCCAAGAAAAACTATGCCGTGACCATTGCCGGCGGTGGCTCTACCTTCACCCCGGGCATCGCTCTGATGCTGCTTGAGGAGCGCGACCGCTTCCCGGTCAACAAGGTGACCTTCTACGACAACAACGCCGAGCGCCAGGAGATCGTGGCAAAGGCCTGCGAGATCTACTTCCACGAGAACGCCCCCGAGGTTGAGTTTAGCTACACCACCGACCCCGAGACCGCATTCACCGGGACCGACTTCGTCCTTGCTCACATCCGCGTCGGCCTGTACGCCATGCGTGAGCTCGACGAGAAGATTCCTCTCAAGTACGGCTGCGTTGGCCAAGAGACCTGCGGTGCCGGCGGTATCGCCTACGGCATGCGCTCCATCGGTGGTGTCATCGAGATCCTCGACTACATGGAGAAGTACAGCCCCAACGCCTGGATGCTCAACTACTCCAACCCCGCGGCCATCGTCGCCGAGGCCTGCCGCGTGCTGCGCCCCAACAGCCGCATCATCAACATCTGCGACATGCCGATCGACCTCATGGATAAGATGAGCCGTATGTGCGGCATCAAGGATCGTCGCGAGCTGCAGTACAGCTACTACGGCCTCAACCACTTTGGTTGGTGGAGCAAGATCTACGACAAGGAGGGTAACGACCTCATGCCGCAGATCAAGGAGCACATGGCAAAGAACGGCTACTTGGACGGCATTGAGCACGAGGCCGGTAAGGAGCAGCACGTCGAGGAGAGCTGGATTCACACCTTCGGCAAGGCCAAGGATGTCTATGCTGTCGATCCCGAGACGATTCCCAATACCTACCTCAAGTATTACCTGTACCCGGACTATGTCGTCGAGACGTCTGACCCCAACTACACTCGCGCCAATGAGGTTATGGATGGCCGCGAGAAGAAGGTCTTTGGCGCTTGCCGCGACATCATCGCCAAGGGTACTGCCAAGGACGGCGGCTTTGAGCCGGATGTACATGCCAACTACATCGTCGACCTTGCCTGCGCACTGGCCGAGAACACGCTCGAGCGCTTCCTGCTGATCGTCCCCAACGATGGCGCTGTGCCCAACTTCGACCCGACGGCCATGGTCGAGGTGCCTTGCATCGTCGGTTCCAACGGCTTTGAGAAGATCTGCCAGGGCCCGATTCCGCAGTTCCAGAAGGGCCTGATGGAGCAGCAGGTTTCCGTCGAGAAGCTCGTTGTCCAGGCTTGGGTCGAGGGCAGCTACCAGAAGCTCTGGCAGGCACTCACGCTCTCCAAGACCATTCCTTCGGCAAGCGTTGCTAAGCAGATTCTGGACGAGCTCATCGAGGCCAACAAGGATTTCTGGCCCGAGCTTAAGTAAGGACTACTGTCTCGAACTCTTACGCATCTCTGCTTCATTTGCGCCGCCGCGGTGTCCGGATTCGCCCGGATGCTGCGGCGGCGCTATACTTATGAAGTTTGAAGTACCTGTACCAAAAGGAGCTGTCGTGTCCCTTTCCATCGGTATCGTGGGCCTGCCCAACGTGGGCAAGTCGACGCTGTTCACCGCGCTTACCAAAAAGACCGGCCTTGCCGCCAACTACCCGTTTGCCACGATCGACCCCAACGTGGGTATCGTCGATGTGCCCGATAGCCGCCTGCAAAAGCTTGCCGACATCGTCAACCCCGGTCGCATTGTGCCGGCGACGGTCGAGTTTGTCGACATTGCAGGTCTGGTGAAGGGCGCTAACGAGGGCGAGGGCCTGGGCAACCAGTTCTTGGCAAACATCCGCGAGACCGATGCCATCTGCGAGGTCGTGCGCTACTTTAAGGACCCCAACGTCATGCGTGAGGTGGGCCGCACGGGCGAGTTCGTCGATCCTGCCGGCGATGCCGACACCATCATGACCGAGCTCATCCTGGCCGATATGGGAACGCTCGAGAAGCAGCTGCCCAAGCTCGAGAAGGAGGCCAAGCGCGACAAGGAGCTCATGCCCAAGTTCGAGGTGGCTAAGCGCCTGCTTGCCTGGCTCAACGAGGGCAAGCGCGCCGCATCCATGGAGATGACCGACGAGGAGCGTGCCGCCGCCAAGGGCCTGTTCCTGCTCACTATGAAGCCCATCCTGTATGTTGCCAACGTGGACGAGGATATGCTCAACGACGATCTGGCGCCCATCGATGGCGTCAAGCCGTTGCCCATCTGCGCCAAGATCGAGGCCGAGCTTTCCGAGCTCGATCCCGAGGACGCTGCCGACTACCTGGAGAGCCTGGGCCTGGAACAGCCCGGCCTGGACGTGCTCGCTCAGGCTGCCTACAAGCTGCTCGGCCTGCAGTCGTTCTTTACGGCCGGCGAGATGGAGGTCAAGGCCTGGACGGTTCGTCAGGGCGCGACCGCCCCGCAGGCCGCCGGTGTCATCCACACCGATTTTGAGCGCGGCTTTATTAAGGCCGAGGTCATTGGCTACGACGACTACATCGAGCTCGGCGGCGAGCAGGGCGCCAAGGCCGCCGGCAAGCTGCGTATTGAGGGCAAGGACTATGTCATGGCCGATGGCGACGTCGTGCACTTCCGCTTTAACGTGTAAGGACGACGC
>CAVKNR010000050.1:0-8100 GCA_963657575.1 Sodaliphilus sp. | reverse complement strand
CCCGCTGCTGCGATAAGCAGCATCGGCGCCACCATCGACAGCAAAATCGCCGCAACGCCAGGCTGGGCCTGCGCCAAGCGGACAACCTGGCCGTTATCAAGGGCGACGGCGCGATACAGCATAATCTCGTCGAGCGTAGAGCTTGCGCGCTCCGCGGAACCCGAACCATTCTCAAAGGCCTCGATGACCTCGGGGCGATCGCCATGGTTGGGCAGTGTGGAAGGCGACGCCTCGTTGTCGTAGGCAACCGATCCATCCTTGTTAATCAGCGTGATGCGCAAGTCCTCGCGATCGAGGCTACGCAAGAACGGGATGGGCTCCTGCTGCTCGTCGAGGGCGGCAGCAATGAGCTCGGTTTCCTGCGCCAGATTGGCACTCGTGGCATCCGCCAAGGTGTTTTGCACAAAGAACGCACCCAGCACCGTAAACGCCACGATAACCGCCATGGCGCAGACAAAGATCGTCACAAAAACGCGGTGCGACAGCGTATGTTTTCCCTGGGGGGCGAAGACCACGGGTTACTCCTCCGATGCGGTGGCCGCGGTGACGTCACCTTCGGCACCATCACCGGCAGAAGGCTCGGCCAAGCGGTAGCCCACGCCGCGCACGGTCTCGATGGCGCTGGCATGCTCGCCCAGTTTTTGGCGAAGCGTCTGCACGTGCACGTCAACAGTGCGCGAACCGCCGTCGAAGTCCCAGCCCCACACGCTCTGCAGCAACGACTCGCGGGTAAAGACCACGCCGGGCTTGCGCATGAGGTACTCGAGCAGGTCGAACTCGCGCAGGGTGAGCTTAAGCGGCTCGCCGGCAACGGTCACCTCGCGATGGCTGGGCGAAAGCACGATGTCGCCCACGCTGAGCACATCGCTCGCCTGCTTGACCATTCCGCCGCGACGCAGCAGTGCGCGGCAGCGGCTCGCAAGCTCCATGAGCGAGAAGGGTTTAGTCAGGTAATCGTCGGCACCGCCATCGAGCGCCATCACCTTGTCGAGCTCGGTGTCCTTGGCGGTAAGCATCATGATGGGCACCGTCGCCGTCAGGCGGTCGGCGCGGAGGCGGCGCATAATCGCCAAACCATCGGTATCGGGCAGCATGATATCGAGCAGCACAGCATCGGGCACCCGTCGCGCCACGGCAGCCTTAAACTCACCGTCGCACGAAAAGCCTTCGGCCTCGATCCCCTGCTTGCGCAGCGCATAGACCGTCAAATCCCTGATGTTGTCATCGTCCTCGACGTAATAGATCATGTTGAACCCCTTTGCGGCCGGCATGACCGCATCTTAACCCTAAAGGTACCTTTACTAGATGGTATCAGCCAAAACGTCCCGTCAAATAATCCGCCGTGCGCGGATCGGTCGGATTCTTGAAGAGTTGCGCGGTGGGCGCGTGCTCCACCAACTCGCCCAGCAAGAAAAACGCGACCGAGTCGGAGATACGCGCCGCCTGCTGCATATTGTGCGTAACGACCACGAGCGTACAGGTCTCTTTGAGCTCGCAGGCCAGCTGCTCCACCACGAGCGTCGACACGGGGTCGAGCGCCGAGGTCGGCTCGTCCATCAGCAGAATGTCGGGCTGCACGGCCAGCGCGCGGGCGATGCACAGGCGCTGCTGCTGTCCACCCGAAAGACCCAGGCCCGACTCCTTGAGCTTGTCCTTGACCTCGTCCCACAGGGCAGCGCGACGCAGGGAGTCCTCGACCAGCTCATCCAGCACAGCGCGATCGCGCACGCCCATGCCGCGCGGACCATACGCGACGTTGTCGTAGATGCTCATGGGAAACGGGTTGGGGCGCTGAAACACCATGCCCACGCGCTGGCGCAAACGGCAGATGTCGTAATCGCCCAGGATATCTTGACCATCGAGCGCAATCTTGCCCTCGATGCGGCAATCCTTGATGCCGTCGTTCATGCGGTTAAAGCAGCGCAGCAACGTGGACTTTCCGCAGCCCGAAGGCCCGATAAACGAGGTGATCTGCTTGTCGCGGATCTTGATATTCACGTCCTTGAGCGCATGATGGTCGCCATAGAACAGGTCGAGGCCCTCGACGTCGATGCGCGTCGGCGAGGCGGCAAGATCCTCTGCCGTGGGACGAGTCGCATCCCCAACCTCGCGCTCGTGCGCGGCCTCGGCCTGCGCTTTCATGAGTTCTTCAAGCTCCGTGGGCTCCACAGCCGCAGCAGCCGTCATACCGCATACCTCCACATCAATATCAATTCAGCAGTATCGATAGTAGAAATCGCGGCTCATATGCACGTGAGCGCATTGTCAAGTGTTTGTAAGGGCACGCTGGCTATGCGGCGGGCAGCTCGATGGTGAATATCGTGTGTTCGGGCGTCGATTCACATGCAACGGTACCGCCGTGTGCCGCGATGATCTCCTTGGCGATGGCAAGCCCCAGTCCAGCGCCGCCGCGATTGGTCGCACGCGCCGCATCCAGGCGATAGAACTTCTCAAAGATCACCTTGAGCTTTGCTTCAGGGATGGGATCGCCCTGATTGATAAAGCGCACGCGCACGCCGCCATCGTCTTGGCGTCTGGCCTCGATCGTGATGGTCGAGCCCTCATAGCTATAGGCAATAGCGTTTTTCATGATGTTGTTGAACACGCGAGCCATTTTGTCGCCATCCACGAGCACCGTCAGGTCCTCGCGAATATCAACTTGGGCTTCCTTATGCTGCTCGTTGAGGATGGGATAGAACTCGTCAGCCACCTGAGCCAGCAGCAACCCCAGATCAACATAGCCGCGCGTGAGCACGATATCGTGGAAGTCAAAGCGCGTGATATCGAAGAACTCTTCGATGAGCGCATCGAGCCGGTGCGCCTTGTCGAGCGCCACGCCCGTAAAGTACGCACGTTGCTCAACCGGCAGCTCAGGAGCCTCTTGCAGCAGCGAAAGATAGCCCACTACGCTCGCAAGCGGGGTGCGTAGGTCATGTGCCAAGTACGTAACCAGATCGTCCTTGCGATGCGACTCGTCACGCAGAGCTTGCTGCACCCTGCGATCACGGTCACGCACGCGGTTAAGGGCGCCCTCGACCTCCAAGAAGTCGCCGTCGATGTTGTCCCAGGTGTCGGGGTGATCGATCAGGCGATCTTGAATACGAGCGGCCAGCACACAATCGGCATGCTGCTCGCCCTGTTCGTAGCCCTGGTAGTACAGGGCACGGCCGCACAAGAACAGCACGCACGCGGCAAGCGCCAGCACAAAGCCAAGCATGTTGAATACAAAGCCGGCATCGAACAGCACCGGCCCTTCAATGCCGCCGAGCGCCATGGCGCCAATCGCCAACGTCATGGCCCACGCGGCGCCGCCAATCACCACGCAGCGGCGCACGATCTCAAATCGATCGATCAGCAAAAAGCCAACAAGCAGCACCGCCAAGATTCCGACGATGTTGTCGATGCCAATCAGCAGCAGGCTCAGCAAAAAGAGCAGCACCGTTGCAAGCGCGCGGTTGTCGACGACCGACCTCACGTATTCAAAGAGCCGATCGGGCACCTCGAACGCTCGCCTATCGTCTTTTGTCATATCAAGATCCTCACAAGCGAAAAGCGTTATTCGATGATGTAGCCGACGCCCCAGACGTTTTTGATAAAGCGTGGCTTTTGTGCGTCGTCGCCGATCTTTTCGCGCAAGTGGCGAATGTGCACCATCACCGTATTGTTGGAGCCGGGCATAAAGTCCTCGTTCCACACCGCGCGAAACAGGTCCTCCACGGCCACCACGCTGCCGCGATGCTCGACCAAATACAGCAAGATTGAATACTCGGTGGGCGTGAGGCGAACCGGCGAACCGTCCACTGTCACGGAACGAGCGTCGCGGTTGATCTCCAAGCCGTCGAGCTGAATGGTCGGCGACTCGGCCGCCTGTGCACGGCTACCGTAGCTGGTGTAGCGACGAAGCTGAGCGTGCACGCGCGCGATGAGCTCCAGCGGACGGAACGGCTTAACCACGTAATCGTCCGCGCCAAGCGAAAGGCCCCCGATCTTGTCTTGCTGGGCATCGCGCGCCGTCAGCATGATCACGGGATAGGTATGGCTGGAACGGATCGTACGCAGCAACTCAAATCCATCGATATCGGGCAGCATGACATCCAGCAGCGCCAGATCGAACTCCTGCTCCAAGATTGCCTTGGCAGCATCGGCCCCGCTATAGGCAATCTGGACATCAAAGCCCTCTTTTGTAAGGTAGATACCAACCAAGTCGGCGATGGCCTTCTCGTCATCAACTACCAGTATGCGCTCGTTCATGCGTGCTCCTCTCGCGCTCCATTATGCCCGAGGCGACGCACGCCACACACAACAAGCGTGGGTGATTAAGTCGGCCTTAAGCACCCTTGTGCCCGTTCGGGAGCGGATGTGGGCCACGCACGCACGCGATGATCGCCGACGCCGGCAAACGATATACTCTAGTTCCAGAAGAGACCATCCCGTCGAAAGCGAAATCCGTGAAGTCCCTCACCTCTTTTGCAAAGCGCTCAGCCCAGCTTGCCGCCGGCTTTGCCTGCGCTATCGCCCTTGCCGCTGGCGTGCCCACCGTCGCCGGCGCCCAAGTGCTCACGACCGACAATGTTTGCGGCAAAACCGCCGATGCGCGCGGCATCACGGCCGAAAACCTGCCCGATATCGATGCGACCAATGCCCTCGTCATGGGCAAAGACGGCACCGTCTACTATGGGCGCGATGCCGATGAGCAGGTCAAGATTGCCTCGATCACCAAGGTCATGACCGCAATCCTAACCGTCGAGAATTGCAAGATGGACGAGAAGGTCACGGTGAGCAACGCCGCAGCCACCGTGGGTAATTCGACCGCCGGCTTGCTCGAAGGCGACGAGCTTACCGTGGAGCAGGCGCTGCGCGGCCTGATGATTCCCTCGGGCAACGACGCCGCCATCGTGCTCGCCGAATATGTGGGCAAGAAGATCGACCCTAAGACCAAAGACGCCGAGGCCACATTTGTGAAGGCCATGAACGAGCGCGCTAAGAAGCTCGGCTGCACCGGTACGCTTTTTGAAAACCCGCATGGTCTGGACTTTGATGAGTGGGCTGGCGATATGCACTCAACCGCACACGACGTAGCGCTGATGATGCAGGAGGCCATGAAAAACGACACGATCCGCGAGGTCGTAGCGAGCGAGGATTCCTGGATCGAGGTCACGGGCACCGACGGCACCGACCATTCGCATTCCATGGACACGCATAACTATTTGCTGGGCCAAGATGGCAACATCGGTGGCAAGACTGGCACCACCGACGATGCAGGCTATTGCTTTACGAGCGCCTACAACCGCGATGGCGACGAGATCTACACCGTTGTTTTGAACTCCACCACCACCGACCAGCGCTTTACCGATACCGCAACCCTTGCCAACTGGTACTACGGTCACAAGGTGACGGTCGCGATCGCCAACACGCAGGAAAAGACCGCCAACGGCAACCCGCTTATGGCGCGCGTTAGCCAGACAGATTGGACGGACAAGACGATCGACGCCACGCTCGCCGACCCCACGGCGCAAGCGACCGTGTTTTCCCTTGCCGGCGAGGTGACCGAAAAGGTTAGCTACGACGATCTTTCGGGCACGGTGCATGTTGGCGACAAGGTAGGCAGCGTTACGCTCAAGCAGGACGGCACCAAGGTCGCCGTCATGGACCTGGTTGCCGACGAGGAAGGCACAGGGCCGAATCCCATTGAATGGCTCCTCGTGAAGCTCGACCGCTTGGGCCGCCGCATCGACAACCGCCCACTTGCGGCAGAGAGCGAGACCGTAGCCAAGGCTCCTGAGATGTAGGGCGCAAGAATAATAAGTCCACTGAAAGGAGGCGTCCGAAAGGATGCCTCCTTTTTGAGGGTTCGAATCCCCAGCCGCCATTCTTGATAATAAAAAAGGGCCCCAAATGGGACCCTTCTTCAAATTCGTACTGGCGGAGAGCTGGGGATTCGAACCCCAGATGCCCTTTTGGGGCATACTCGCTTAGCAGGCGAGCACCTTCGGCCTCTCGGTCAGCTCTCCGTAACAGCCGTTCTATAGTAACCAAACAGCCAAGGATGGGCAAGAGAAAATTTTCTAATTGCCTAGCATCCTTTCCTCCTTGGAAGCTTCGCCTACCCCAGCGAGCGGTTGAGGGAGCCGAGCTCGTCGTTGCCCATAGTGCGCCACATTTGGAAGATGCAACCGCGTGCCAGGAAAAAGAAGCCGTTGTCGACCAGTTGAACAGCGGCATCTGCCAGCTGATTCGTCACGGCGGACACTGGCGGCAGCTCGAGTCCAGCCTTGTGGATGGTCTCAACCGCTTCTTCGAACGTCGGAGGCTCGCTGACGCCCATCTCGTTCATAAGGCCCTGCATTTCTTCCAGCGCGCTGCTGCCCGACTCCTCGCCGCGCGGCACCAGACGGTAACAAGCCAGCGCAAGGTCGAGCTGATCGCAATTCCAATAGGCAAACGCCAGGCGATAGAACAGGTAGCCGATTGCAGAACGATCGCTGGCAATACGTAGGCCGTGGCGCGCCACCTCGATAATCTCGTCAAAGCGCTCCAGACGCGCAAGCACGTTGATGAGTGCAAAGTGCGATTGCATGGACGAGCGCGCCAGATCGTAAAGATGGCGCACCTCGGGCAGTGCTCGTTCAAAGTCCTCTTGCTCGGCGTAAAAGCTGCAGATTTCGTGCTGGGCAAAGTACAGCGCATCGGGCGCACGGAGGATTCGCACAGAGCGATCTTCTTCCAACACCGGTAGCACCATGCGCACCAGCTGGTTGTCACAAAACTGCGTTTGAACCGGACCTGTCGCCAAAAGCTCGGCGACGGCGCACTTAGCCTCCAACTCCTCAACAAGACGGGAAAAGCCTTCAAAAGCACCTGTACGGTCGACTTTTGCCTGCTCGCGCAATTCAACAACACGGGCCACGTATGGGTCGTCGTCCTCTTCCATGACCTCCAACTCGTCAGCCTTATCGGCGAGCAGCAGATCGCGCAACGCCGGCGGCAGTATGCGATGGTCATCACGCGGACGAGCATGAACCTCCGCAGGCTCAATCGTCTCCGGAGCGGTTGACTCATACGCCTCAAGCACACGCTTGCACGGCATATCGTCCATGTCCATGCTCTCAAGATCCTTGGCGACAGGCACGCAATCGGCCAGATAGGCCGCGCGCCCAAAGAAATACGTTGCGACAACGCGCTCGCCCTGCTCACTGTCGGGAGCAGCAATCTGCACATAGCAGCGCGTGATGCAGGTGCCCGCGGCAAAACACGCTGCCGCAAGCGTGAGTGCCACACGTGCATCGTGCTCCGCGGCCCAGATCGCGCGCATGTCCTCGTCCAGCTCGCGCCAGGCGTCATCCTGAGCGTCGTATTCACGTTGCGGCATGGCATCAACGACAGACCGCCCAAACCGAACGAGCATAATCCCCTCGGCAACGTTTGCCCGATAGGTATAGTCGAGCCGTGTGACCACGTTAAGCGCCTCGACAATACGCGCGAAGCGGGTACGCACATCCCACTCACCGCCCGGCTGGCAAGCCACCGTACCCGGTTTGCCCCACGGGTTATCGCTCGAGGCCGTATCGAGCAGTCGGGGAACATCGTTGGTCGTCTTGGCGATATGCCACGCATCAAAGAGCGCGCAGCCCTCAAGGCTCGGCGAGGATGCCGCAGGGGCCAATCCGGCCCCGATGCGCTCGAGGATGCCAGAGAGGCGGTTGAGACGGCACTCGATGGCAAGCAGCATGTCAATCTCGTCCTGGTCCAGCAGGCTACGATCAAAATTGAGATAGAAAAGCTTTGAGCGATCGATGCGAGCCAGGCTCATCTCGGACTTGGCGGCGATGGTGCGCAGTCGGGGCAAGTCGACCTCGCTCATAAGGGCGGCCGCATAACGCTCGATACCGCTCGGATTCTCGGCATGGTCGACACGGTAGAGCAGCGTCTCGATAGCGTCAGGTAGCGGTGCCGTGTTAAAGCCCAAAAACACCTCGACCGGCTCGGGCAACTTTACGAGCTTTATTTTGTCGACAACGTTTTGCATGTCCGCATCGAGACCGTCGACGCCCGCCGTGTTCGCAATAGCGCTTTCGGAGTTGGCAAATATCACGTAGCGCA